>JACMPK010000064.1 GCA_014377535.1 Gemmatimonadaceae bacterium | reverse complement strand
CTCATCACCGCGATCAGCGCCTCGACTACCATCAACATGTGACTTGGAACGCCCACCGGGCTGATCTCACCGTAGCCGATCGTCGCGAACGTTTCGACGCTGAAAAAGAACGCGCGTCCAAAAGCGCCGCCCATCTGCGATTCGTGTGCACCGACGAGCGCGTCGCGCCCGCAGGCCAGGAAAAGCAGTGCGAACAAGACGTTCACCATCAGGTACGACACCGTCACGGCGCACAGAAACCTGGGCCAGGTCATGGACAGCGCCGAGTGATACAGGCTCTGGGAGCGCAGCACGCCAATGCCGCGACGCCGGACGTTGAAGCTTCCGTCCTTGTTCAGCAGCCGCCGTTCAGACTGCGCGGCAACGACGGAGCCAAAACCGAGGTCGTTGTCGTCGTCGAGGCGCGGCGGGGTGGGCTGGGACGGGGCGCTCATGGCCGGAAGCTAGCGCAATCAAGCGAGCTGGTCTGCTGTAGCGGTACCGGAGGGTCGCGCGGCGCGGTAGCATCGACATGTTGTCTCGCTGCGTACTTCGGTCAGGCGCCTGTGACGCCGGTCGCTCCCCCTCAGATCTGCCGCTCACTCCTGCACCGAGCCTGCCGATGACCAGCCGTCGTGATTTCCTGAGCGTTGCCGCCTCACTCTCCCTCGCGCCCGCGTTCAACGCGCAGGCCTTTGCACAGCTGACCCGCGCACGTGCCGTCGCCGCTGGCCGCAACGCCGCGGACCTCGCCGATGATGAAACATTCTGGTTCGAGATCCAGCGCGCCTTCGAGGTCGATCGCACCTGGGTGAACCTGAACAACGGCGGCGTGAGTCCGGCGCCGTCGATGGTCATCGAGCAGATGATCCGCGACATCCGCTACAGCAACGAGATCCCGGTGGATCACATGTGGCGGCACCTGCAGCCGCGCATGGAGAGCGTGCGACGCGAGCTGGCGGCGGAATTCGGCTGTGATCCCGAGGAGATGGCAATCACGCGCAATGCATCGGAAGCGCTGGAAACGCTGATCTTCGGCCTCGACCTGCAGCGTGGGGACGAGGTGATCGTCAGCACGCAGAATTACGGGCGCATGCTCAACGCCTGGCAACAGCGCGTGAACCGTGAAGGCATCGTGCTGAAGAAGGTGCAATTTGCCGTGCCCGTGGTGCGCGACGACGATGTGGTGCACGCGTTCGCTGCCGCGATCACGCCTCGCACGAAAGTGATCGAGATAACGCACATCACGAACCTCACCGGCCAGATCCTGCCGGTGCGCAAGATCGTGGAGATGGCGAAGGCGAAGCACATCGAGGTGTTCGTGGATGGCGCGCATGCGTTCGCACATTTCCCCTTTACGCGCGACGATCTGGGCGTGGACTACTACGGCACCAGCCTGCACAAGTGGCTCTACGCGCCCATCGGCACGGGCTTCCTGTATGTGCGCAAGGAGAAGCAGAAGGCGCTCTGGCCGCTGATGGCCGGCAATCCCGGTCAGGAGAACGATATCCGGAAGTACGAGGAGATCGGCACGCACCCGCAGGCAAACTTCAACGCCATCGCTGCGGCGATCGTGTTTCACCGCGGCATCGGGTCCGATCGCAAGATTGCGCGCATGCGCTGGCTGCGCGACCGCTGGGCAAAACGCCTGCTCGCGGACGGCAATGGCCGCGTGAAGGTGCTCACGCCGCTGGACTCACCGAACGGCGGCGGCATCGGCTTCTTCAACGTCGATGGCCTTGACCCGGTGAAACTCGGCGGCTGGCTGTATTCGAAACACAACATCGTCACGACACCCATCGTGCACGAGAAGGAGTTCGCCGGCATCCGCGTCACGCCGAATGTCTACACCACGCCGCAGGAGATCGATGTATTTGCGGAGAAGGTGCTCTGGGCCATGAGGCAGGGCATCGCGTGAGGCCTCACACGCCCCGTGTCGCCTGCGGGATCACCAGATTCTAGTGATCCCGTACGCATCGAATGCAACTTCATTCGATATCAGCGCCATGCGTTCTTCGCGAGCCTGCGCGATCAGCATCCGATCGAAAGGATCACGGTGTTGGCCTTGTAACGCCCCCGCAGACTGACCGTGCTGCAATGTGATCGGCATGGGAATGAATCGTTGCGCTGTGACCTCTCGCGCAAAATCGACGGCAAGCGGACCGGCGCCCGGCAGCTTGCCGAGTCGGTGCTTGGTCGTCACCTCCCACGCAGACGCAGCGCTCACATGCACCTCGTTGCTCTCATCCGCAATCGCGGCACGAGCCCGCGCTGACAGCGAGGCGTCACCTGAAAGCCACCAGAGCAGTGCGTGAGTGTCGAGGAGAATGCGCATGCGTCGCTACCCTTCCCACTCCGACAGCTCCGCCTCTGGCAGCTGATCGAAGAAAGCCGACGTGACGCTCACCTTGCCAGCAAGCGCGCCGAACTTCCGCTCCGGCTTCGGCTGGCCGACTGGCACCAGGCGCACGGCCGGAATGTCATCACGCATGATGATCACTTCTTCGCCTGCTTCGGCATCGGCGACCAGTTGCGAAAGATTCGTTTTCGCCTTGTGCATCGTCACTGCAATCATCTCGATCCTCCCGCTGTGAACGACCCAGGCCGCTGTAGTTAGCTATGACATTAGCTAGTGCAGAGAGCTACGCCAAGTCTCCCGCCCCGACAGAGCACGAGCCTGCGCTCAGGGCAGTGCCGCACCAAGCAGCCTGAACACGTTCCCGCCCATCACCTTCGCGATCTCGTCAGGCGAAAAGTTCAGCGCCATCAGCGCCTGCGTGATCTCGGCCAGTCCGTCGGTGGCAAACGGTGTCGACGTGGCGCCATCGAAGTCGGAGCCGAGTCCCACATGGTCGATGCCGGCGACGTTCACGGCGTGCCGGATCGCCTTCGCGATCGACGCGGCACCGAGGGTGCAGACCGCAGCGTCCCAGTAGCCAATGCCCACCACGCCACCGTTCATGGCGATCGCGCGGAGTTGATCGTCGGTCAGGTTACGCGGCCCCGGGCAGGTGGCGGCGACACCCGTGTGCGAGACCACGACGGGCCGTGTGGCCATTGCCAGCACTTCACTGACCGTTTGCGGCGATGCATGCGCCAGGTCCACCACGATGTGCAGCGACTCCATGCGCTGAATTACCTGCCGGCCCAGTGCGGTGAGCCCGCCATGCGTCACGCCATGCGCCGACGCAGCAACCTCGTTGTCGAAGAAGTGCGTGAGGCCGAGCATGCGGAAGCCGTGTGCGTGCAGTGTGTCGACGCTCTCGAGTTTCCCGTCGAGCGCGTGCAGCCCTTCAATCGCCAGCAGTGCGGCGTGCATGCCGGGCGCCGCCTTTCGCGCTGCGAGAAATGCCGTCAGCGATACGCGATCGGTGACGAGCACCAGCCTGCCGCCGGACCGCGTCACCGCGTCATGCAGGCGGTCGGCCTGATGGATGGCGCGCGCCCGCAGGCTGCGCAGCGAAGACAGGGGCCAGCGCTGCACCATCGCCAGCAACGTGATGTTATCGGTCTCGCCGGTGTTGTGATCGTAGTTCATGTTGCGCGGCGTCTTCGTCACCACCGAGAACACCTGCAGCGCCACGTTGCCATCGCTCATGCGCGGCAGGTCCACATGCCCGTGGTCTGCACGCACGAGGAGGTCGCGGCCCCAGAGCAGTTCGTCGGCATGCATGTCCGCCACCAGCAGCGTGCGGTGCAGCGCGCGCGCCGCATCGGTGATGACGACATGCGGCGCAGACACCACCATGTTCATCCGTCGATCCACCATGCCCGGCACGATCGCGAAGGCGGTGACGATGGCAACGCAGAGGAGAATGGCCACACCGGCCAGCAGGCGACGCCACATGCGAATGCTCCGGGCTTGTGCATGACTGTCGCCGGATTTTTCCGGCACACAGAAAGCGCAAGGTACGCGGGTGCTTGCTGAACCGTGCGACGGGGCCGATGTTCGCGCATCATGCCTTTCCTCATCGGTGTCCTGCTGGCGGCACTCGTGGCCCTGCTCGTGGCCGCGCGCGCGTTCCGGCGCCCGGTCACGCGGTACGCGAATCGCGTCGCCGTGCGGACGCGCCGCAAGTACCGAGGTAGGCTGGATCGCTTCAAGCTGCTCGGTCGCGCCCACGTGCGCGAGCTGCTGCTGGCCGATCCGGTGATCGCCGCGGCGGTGCACGAGCATGTCGCCACGACAGGCACCGACGAGGCTACGGCGTGGCGCATGGTGGACACCTACGTGCGCGAAATCGTGCCGTTCTTCAACATCATCGCGTACTACGAGGTCGGCTTCCGCCTCTCGCGCATGCTCCTCGGCCTGTTCTACAAAGTGACGGTGGAGTACGAGGATCGTGCGGCCGTGCGCCGGCTACCCGGCAATTCCGTGGTGGTCTACCTCATGAACCATCGTTCGAATGCCGACTACGTGCTCGTGGGCTTCGCACTCTCGGGACAGGTCGCAATTTCGTACGCCGTCGGCGAGTGGGCGCGCGCATTTCCACTGGAGCAGATTTTCAAGGCATTCGGCGGCTACTTCGTGCGACGACGTCACCGCGAGCGACTGTATCACACGGTGCTCGAGCGGTACGTGCAGCTCATCACGCGCGAGGGCGTCACACAGGGCATCTTCCTGGAAGGCGGCCTGACACGCGACGGCAAGCTTCGTCCGCCGAAGATCGGGTTGCTGGACTACGTGCTCGGCATCGGGCAGGATCCCGCGTATCACTCGCGCATCTTCGTGATTCCCGTCGCGATCAACTACGATCGCGTGCTGGAGGATCGTTCGCTGCTTCGCGAGCTCGATGCCTCCACCGGCGGCGTACCGCCGGGCAGGCTTGCGCAGCTGCGCGAGATCGTGCCGTTCCTGGCCTGGAACGTGGCACGTCTCGTCACGCGTCGCTGGAAGCGCTACGGTCGGGCGGCGGTGATGATCGGCGCGCCGGTGCCACTCGCGCCCTGGTACGCAAACCAGCCCGATCTCTTCACCATTCCGCGTCCCGATCGACTGGCGCTCGTGGCGGAGCTGACGAACCGCATCATGGATCGTATCGGCGCCCTGATTCCCGTGACCCCCGTACCGCTGGTCTGCGCCGCCATGCAGAGCCTTGGCGGCGAACTGCTGCCACGACGCAAGCTGCTGGGGCGCATCGAGGAGCTGCGTGACGAGCTCGTCGAACTCAATGCGCGCGTCGTCCGCGCCGATCGCGATGCAGCGGAAACGCTCGACCTGGCCCTGAAGATGCTCACAATGCGCCATGTCGTGCTCGCGCAGGGCGACGCCTACGTCGTGCTTCCGCGAGGACGTCAGCTGGTGAGCTATTACGCCAACAGCATCGCGCACCTGCTCGGGCCGTACGAGACGGCCGTCCGTTCACGCGATGCGCTGCCGATGGAAACCCTCGGTCTCTGAGCGGCGTCACCCCGTCGCACAGTGCCCGTTCTCGCGGTAATGTTGAGCGAGAATGACCGGCCTGGTTCGCAAGCTTTCTGCCCCACCATCATGACTTACGCCGCAATCACCGGATGGGGCAAGTGCATGCCCCCCGCCGTACTCACGAACGACGATCTCTCCACGTTCCTCGACACGTCGGACGAGTGGATCAACTCGCGCACTGGCATGCGAGAGCGTCGCGTGTCGCATGTGAGCGCGATCGACATGTCGGTCGTCGCGGTGTCGCAGGCCCTGGCGTGCGCTGGGCTCGAGGGCAGGGACATCGACCTGATCATCTACGGCAGCTGCAGCAACGACGAGGGCGTGCCGAACAGTGCCTCGGGTGTGCAGCTCGCGATCGGTGCGACCCGCGCGGCCGCGATGGACGTGAACACCGCCTGCACCAGCTTCTGCTACGGGCTCGCGACGGCAACGGCGATGATCCGCAGCGGCATGGTGAAGACTGCGGTGGTGATCGGCGTGGAGTTGATCAGCCGGTTCATGGACTGGAGCAATCGCAATGTCGCGGTGCTCTTCGGCGACGGTGCGGCCGCCGTGGTGCTGCAGGCATCGGACGTGGAGTCCGGGTTGATTGGCAGCGTGCTTGGCTGCGATGCCGAGGCGCGCGAGACACTGCGCGTGCGCGGCCTGGGGCTGAGCTACGCGAACAAGGACGTCCGCTTCGGCGACACGCTCTGGGACTTCGACGGGCCCGTGATCTTCAAGCGGGCCGTGACCGCAATGGCCGAGGCGTCCATCAGGGTGATGGCGGACTGCAGGCTCACCGCCGACGACATCGACCTTGTCGTGCCGCACCAGGCGAACCTGCGCATCATCGAGTCGCTGGCGAAATACAGCGGCATTCCGATGGAGCGCGTGATGGTGACAGTGCATAAGTACGGAAACATGAGCGCCGCGACGGTGCCGGTGGCGTTGGTCGAGGCGCTGGAGGACGGTCGCGTGACGCCGGGAGGCACGATCATGATGCCGGCGTTCGGCGGCGGGCTGACCTTCTGCTCGCTGATCGTGAAATGGGGCGATCGCGTCACCCCGCTCGGCCTGTCGGACAAGGCGCTGCCGCCGTGCACGAAGACGGCGCTGGAGCTGGTGAACGAGTCGCGCGCGATGCACGACGCGCACGGACGGTCGCTGCAGGGGCTGATGTCGCCATTGTTCGTGGAGGCGTCGCTGGGCTGAGTCACTTGTGGTCTGGTGAGCGGGGGAAACGGCATCGGGCGCCGCAAGCGCGGCGCACACGGAGAGGCGCTCCGTGACCGTGGGGGCTCCGCGTTTCCGAGGACACGGAGAAAAGCACGGAGAGGCGGCGCCCTGCGTGACATGCGTCGAGCCGCGCGCGCATGCGGCTGTCGCGGCTTCTGGGAACAGCGGAAGCGTGGTCGGCATCTCCGCACTGAACGTCGCCCGCTCACCCCCAAAGCATTGCTGTTCCGCCTTTCTCCGCTCTTCTCCGTGATCTCGAGAACATGGAGCGCCCACGGTCACGGAGCGCCTCTCTGCGTGCGCCGCGCTTGCGGCGCCTGATGCGGTGGCCAAGGGAGCGAGGAACGCGTGACGCGTTGCCTGGCCTCGTGCCGGTGGCGAGCTTTCAGCCTGGACCTTTTCAGGAGCTTGCAATGCCGGTCACGTTCACAGTCAACGGAAGCGCACGAACCGTCGACGTTCCAGCGGACATGCCGCTGTTCTGGGTGTTGCGCGATGTGCTGGACCTCAAGGGCAGCAAGTTCGGCTGCGGCATAGGCCAGTGCGGCGCCTGCACCGTGCACCTGAATGGCGCACCGGTGCGCTCCTGTCAGCTTCCCGCTGCCGCATTGCAGGGGCAGAAGGTCACCACCATCGAGGGTCTCTCGCCCGATGGCACCCATGCGCTGCAGAAGGCGTGGGAGGAACTCGACGTGCCCCAGTGCGGCTACTGTCAGGCCGGCCAACTGATGAGCGCCGCTGCCCTGCTCGCGAAGACGCCCAGGCCGACCGACGCGCAGATCGACGCTGCCATGAACGGGAATCTCTGCCGTTGCGCGACCTACACGCGCATCCGCGAGGGCATTCACCGCGCGGCCGGCACCGCGCGGACGACCACCGAAGCCGGGGGGACCCGCTGATGACACTCGACACCATGCTTCCGCGCCGCGAATTCCTGCGTGTCACTGGCCTGGTCGGCGGTGGCCTGCTGCTGGGCACCTGGCTGGACTTCGGCACCAACGGCGTGCTGGAAGCCGCCGAGGCGCGCAACGGGGCGGTCGAGTTTACGCCGAACGCCTTCATCCGCATCGCGCCGGATGGCGTGATCACGACCATGGCCAAGAACCCGGAAGTCGGTCAGGGCATCAAGACGATGCTGCCCATGCTGATCGCCGAGGAACTGGACGTGGACTGGGAGTCCATCCGGATCGAGCAGGCAATGAGCGACCCGACGAAGTACGGATCGCAGGTGGCAGGTGG
>JACMPK010000063.1 GCA_014377535.1 Gemmatimonadaceae bacterium | reverse complement strand
GCAGATTGCATCGCCTTGCGACTCGCGGTACAGCGCCAACCGCGCGTCGACGCTTTCTCCTTTGCAGTGCATGCGCACGATCAGCGTCGCCGCAGCGGGTCGTGTCCCCAATTCATGAGCGAGTAGCGCCACGGCGTCTCCTCGATGTCGCCCTTGGGCTTCTGCGCCAGATGACGATGTACGTATCCAACCACCTTGGCCATGTGGTGAATGTCGTCATCGTTATAATCGAGTTTCTTTTTCCCAAGAATCTCGACGATCCGGTGGCCAGAGTGGTGGCCGACTGACTCGCTCTTGCCATCAGGCTTGAAGCCGACCTTCCGGGACTCTTCGGTTTGCAACCAGGCCTTCAACTTGGACGCAGTCATGTTGACCACAGTCCTGAAATCAGCGACTACCTGCTCGCGGTCACTCATGAACGGCCACGTTTCTTCGCGGCGATCTTCTTCAGCGATCCTGGCTTATGCGCCGCCTCGGCGCCGGTCTTTTCACTTTCGACCAGGAATTCAGGATTTTCCGTCGACGCTGCGACATGGTGCGCCTTGATCTCGACCGGCTTCGTGAGCTTCTTCTTCACCGTGCCTTTCACGGTGCCTTGAGACGATTCCCATTCCACGCGATCGCCGGGTTGCAATGAATCAGACATACGTTGCTGCGCCTTGGTTGAAGAAAGCGGGAATGCAGCTCATGGCATGTTGTGAAAAAAGCACGTATTGTGCCACATTCTGGCGGCAGAGCTCTGACCCCATGGCTTGCGCCGGAACCATCACGTCACGGTCGCGGGCCATCGTGCGACGCCAGCGCTCGATACGCATTCGGGATTCGGTGTCGTCGATGTCGCCGGTACATGCTGTCTCGCACTGCACATGATCCGGGTGGCTTACGGGGCGCCGATGCCGCACGGCGGTGGCGCGCTCAATTACCTGATCGATCTCGTGGAGCACCACGACCGCACCAAGGTGGAGCCGGTCGTCTTCGTCGACGAGCGGCTGCGCAATGCCGACAGCGCGCTCGAGCGTCTTGCGCGCTGTGGTATCGTCGTCCATCGCGGGCCAATGGCGGCACCGCTGGATCAGTTCCTCCGCACGGGCTGGTGGGAGCAGGTGCTGCGCGATGCCGGACCATTCGACGTCGCCAACCTGCATCAGCATGTGCCGGGTGTGGGACGTGCGTTTCTCGAGGGCGCTCGACGGGCGAAGGTACGGCTGCTGGTGCGCACCGAACAGCTGCCGCGATTCCCACCCCACGACCGCTTCACGCTCAACATCCGGCGCCTGGGGCTGCGCATTGCGCGCGGGCGCCTGGCAGCGATCACGGATGCGGTGGTGGTGGTGTCGGAGGCGGGTCGTGCCGCGCTGGCCGCCCGCGGTGAGAGTGCTTCGCGCATCACCTCCATCCCCACGGCGTTCTGCGAGGCTTCGTTCGCCTCGCCACCGGATCGTGCCAGCGTACGCGCGTCACTCGGTATTCTCCCCGATGCCACGGTGGTGGGGTTCTTCGCCAGTTTCACCGAGCAGAAGCAACCGGACTTGTTTCTCGATGCCGCAGCCACGCTCATCGCCGAGGGGCGGAGTACCGTTTTCGTGCTCGGTGGCGACGGTCCGCAGGCCGCGCGCGTTCGGGCTCGGGTGGCCGCGTTGGGTCCGCAGGTGCGCGACATCGGGCACCGTCGCGACCTGCCTGACATTCTCGCATCGCTCGATGTGTTCGTTTTGCCATCGCTGTGGGAGGGCATGCCGCTGACGGTGCTCGAGGCCATGCGCGCCGGCGCGGCAGTCGTGGCATCCGACGTGGACGGCACCTCTGAGGTGGTGCGCGATGGCGTGACGGGCCGGTTGGTGCCGAAGGCCGATGGCATCGCACTGACCAACGCGATACGCGACCTGCTCGATGACGCGGATGCACGGCGGCGTCTGGCCGCCGCCGGGGCACGGCACGTCACGGGTCGGTTCGACGCCGCCACGCTCGCCGGCCGGACGGAAGCGCTGTATCAGGCGTCGCTGACGTCGCGTTGAACTGACGGTTTCTCCTGCACATGATCGCATTCGGCTCGTGGGTGCATGGGCGGCGGAATGCGCGGAGCGAGACGGTGTGCCGTTCGCACCCCCGATGTCCGTGGCGTCAGACGCATCCAGTCCGCAGTTTCCTCCTGATGCCGGTCATCGAAACCGCCGACCCGCATGTGGTTTCGGCGTCTGGTCATGACATGCACGGTTTCCGACGCCGATCGTCGGCGGCCAACGCACCATCGGTCCGCCGCGCTTGCTGGATACGCGCACACACTCCCGCTGCACCGATGTGACGTGCATCCGTCACGCCGCCACCCTACGCATCCCCGGTGATCCCAGCCTCGCTCTCCCGTTCGTTCCCGCCCACCGTTCGCGCCCGCGGCGAACACCTCGCGGCGACGAGCGCCGTTCGCCGCGTGCAAGCAGCGCCACGACGGCTCAGGGCCATCGTGACCGGATCGACGCTGTACGAGATCGACGTCGTGGCCCACGACGGCACGCTGCACCTGTCGTGCAGCTGTCCGTACGCCGGCCACGCCGGTGCGTGCAAGCATCTGTGGGCAGTCCTGTACGTGTGCGACGTGAATGGCACGCTCGCACCGCTGCTCACGGTGGCAGGCGACCGGTATGTCACGACGTTCGGCGTGAACGATGCGCGCGAATCCGACAGTCTGAACCAGGCGGTCGAGCCAGGGACGCATCTGCCACCCGCGCCCACATGGAAGCGCGTGCTCGACGGTGCGAGGCTGCAGATGCAGACGCCGTTGGCCGGACCGAGCGCCACAGGCGCCGCCGCATGGCCCGGCAACCGTCGGCTGGTCTACATCATGGACCTCGAGGCAAGTGCGACATCCGATGGCGTGACCATCGAACTGGGTACGGAGTTGCGCGCGCGCGACGGTTCGTGGGGCGACGCGAAGCGATTCACGCTGGGCACCGCCGTCTGGTTTGCTGCGCCCGATGCTGCGGACCTGGTGATTGCCGCGATGCTCTGCGGCGCGGATGACCCATATGGATACGGGAGTCGGCGCGGCACGACCTTCGTCGTGCCATTCCGGACATTTGACACGACGCTTCGCGCCATTCTCGAGACCGGCCGATGCCGGGTGCGGAGCAGCAGACCGGAGCTCACGGGACGCACCCTGCGCCATGACGGCGGCGCACCATGGACGTTCCGCCTGCGCGTGAGTCGCGACGATGGCGACACGCTGCATGTGCACGGCATCCTGGCGCGTGATGGAGCGCAGATGGATCTCGGCATTCCGGTGCTGCTGCACCCAGCCGGATACCTGATCGCCGACGACGTGCTCGCTCGATACGACCATGCCGGCGCGTTCCCGCTGATGCGTACCCTGCGTCAGCACGGTACAGGCCTGCCGGTGCCCGAGGATATCTCGGAACTGCTGACGTCCCTGTACGCGCTGCCGCATGTGCCGGCGATCGAGTTGCCCGCTGGGCTGTCCATCGTGGAATCGCATGACGAACCGCGGCGGGCGGTGACGATCACCGAACGTGTGGGAGGCTGGAATGCGGTGTACGCCTGCAATGTCGATTACGAATTCGTCTACGGTACACTGCGCATCGACGGCACCAGCACGACCTCGTCGGTCTTCGACCCTGTTGGACGTGTGCTGCACCATCGCCAGCTCCCGGCGGAACGACAGGCGGTGAAACGGCTGCTGGCGTTGGGTGTCAAGCAGGAGTGGGACTACCGGCGCAGCGCGCACGCCATGATCATCGCGCGCAGCAGAATGTCGACGCTGGTGCTGGCGCTGGCACGCGAAGGCTGGCAGGTCACGGTGGGTGGTCGCGGCTACGCGGCGCCAGGTGCGATTCACGCCACGGTCAGTTCGGGCATCGACTGGTTCGACCTGCACGGGAGTGTTCGCTACGGCGACGTCGACGTACCGATTGCGACCATTCTCGACGCACGACGTCGTCGCGACGAGTTCGTGCAGGTGTCCGAGGGCGTGATGGGGCTTCTGCCGCTCGAGTGGTTGAACCGGCTCGGACCGCTCCTCGGCGCAGGCGACACCGTGGGCGGTGGTGTGCGTTATCGCCGCACGCAGCTCTCGCTGCTCGATGCACTGCTGGCCACGCTGCCGGAAGTCGATGTTGACGCAACGTTCGAGCAGGCACGCACCGCGCTTGCGACCTTCGGCAACGTAGCGCCCGCCGATGCGCCGCCGACCTTCACGGGCACACTGCGCGCGTACCAGCGCGAAGGGCTGGGCTGGCTGCATTTTCTCCGGAGGTTTGGTCTGGGTGGTTGCCTGGCCGACGACATGGGCCTTGGGAAGACGGTGCAGGTGCTGGCGCTGCTCGAGACGCGGCGGCTGGAGGGGCATGGTCCCAGCATCGTGGTAGTGCCGCGTTCCCTCGTGTTCAACTGGCTGCGCGAGGCCGGACGCTTTACGCCAGCGCTGCGCATCAGAGACTTCAGTCAGGGCGAGCGCAGGCCGGAGTCGATCGACGCGACGCAGGTGGATGTGATCGTGACGACCTACGGCAGCCTGCGGCGCGACGCGCCGATGCTGGCGGGCGTCGAATTCGACTACGCCATTCTCGACGAAGCGCAGGCGATCAAGAACGCGTCCACGGCGACGGCGAAAGCGAGCCGGCTGCTGCGTGCGCGGCACCGACTCGCGATGAGCGGCACGCCGATCGAGAATCGCATCGAAGAGTTGTGGAGCCTGCTGGAATTCCTGAATCCCGGCATGCTCGGCGCGTCGGCGACATTCGCCTCAGCTGCGCGACAGATGGCAGCACCATCGGCCGACGACGCACGCATCGCGCATGACGTGGTCGCAGAGGGGCAGTCGGTGCTGGCGCGCGCGCTGCGCCCCCTGATCCTGCGCCGTACCAAGGAGCATGTCGCGCCGGAACTGCCCGAGCGCATCGAGCAGACGCTGGAGGTGGAACTGGAGCCGAAGCAGCGGAAGTTCTACGACGCGGTGCGTGTGCTCGCGCAGCGTACGGTGATGGCGCGCGTCGCACGCGACGGAATCCAGAAGTCGCAGCTTCACATCCTCGAAGCGCTGCTGCGGCTCCGGCAGGCCGCCTGTCATCCGGCACTGGCCGATCCGTCAAAGCACGCGCTGCCAAGCGCGAAGCTCGATGCGTTGATTCCGGCACTGGTCGCCATCGCAGCCGAGGGGCACAAGTCGCTCGTGTTTTCGCAATTCACGGAACTGCTGTCGCTCGTGCGACAACGGCTCGATGCGGAAGGCGTGCGCTACGAGTATCTCGACGGTCGCACGCGCGATCGACAGGCGCGGGTGGACCGATTTCAGGATGACGCGGACTGCCCCGTGTTCCTGATCAGTCTCAAGGCCGGGGGACAAGGCCTGAACCTCACTGCCGCCGACTACGTGTACCTGCTCGATCCGTGGTGGAACCCCGCGGTCGAGGCGCAGGCAATTGATCGGGCGCACCGCATTGGACAGACGCGACGCGTGGTGGCCACACGACTGGTGGCGCGTGACACGATCGAGGCGAAGATCCTTGCGCTGCAGGCGACGAAGCGTGCACTCGCCGACTCCGTGCTCACGGCAGATCGCGGCGGACTGGCGTCGATCGGGCGGGCCGAACTGGAACTGCTGTTAAGCTGAGAAGACGGGCGCACGGTGCAGCGCGCAACCGTCATTCAGTGCTCAGGCAGCCGGAAGCGTCAGGGTGAATGTGCTTCCGGCGCCGAGCGTGCTCGTGACGCACAAATCGCCGCCCATGGCACGCGCGAGGTCGCGGCTGATCGCGAGCCCCAGACCGGTGCCCGCGCGCGTGCGGGTGAGTTCTGCGTCCACCTGCACGAACGGCTCGAACACGCGGCTGACCTGATGACCAGCGATACCGATGCCGGTATCCGTCACCTCGATGCGGACCGGCGCGTCCGAGTGCGCCGGACGCTCGCACCGCAGCGAGATCCGGCCACCGGCGTTGGTGAACTTGATGGCATTCGACAGCAGATTCAGCACGATCTGCTGCAACTTCTCCTGGTCTGCGCGCACGACGATCGATGCGTGACATGACTCCCGATGCAGCGTCAGGCCATTGCTGCGCGCCTGCGGCATGGTGAGGGCTTCGCACGTGGACAGACTCTCCTCCACACTCACGGCCTCCATGTCGTAATGCACCGCGCCCGCTTCGACCTGCGCGTAGTTCAAAACGCCGTTGATCAGGCCGAGCAGGTGCTTCTGGCTCTTGCGGATCCGCGCAAGGTCGTGGCGTTGCTCGTCGGTGACCGGACCGCGAATACCGAGTTCCATGAGCTCCGCGTAGCCGTCGATGGCGTTGAGCGGCGTGCGCAGTTCATGACTCATGATCGCGAGGAAATCGCTCTTGCCGCGGTTTGCCGCAACCGCCTCCGCGCGCGCAGCTTCCGCAGCCTCCAGCAGGTGCTCCCGCTCGCGCTGCGTCCTGATCTGCGCGGTGACATCCACGCCGCTCGCGATGATGCCGGTGACGACACCGCCGACCGCGCGCAGGGGCGTGTACGTGATGTCGACGAACCGCTCCTCGAGCGGTGCGCCTGGAGTGCGCATCAGCATCGCGGGCACCGCTATGCCGACGTATGGCTCACCCGTCGTCAGCACACGGTCGAGCATCGTATTGAACCCCTGCCCGATCGCTTCGGGGATGGCCTCGAAGAGCGGCTTGCCAAGCAGTGCACGATGACCGACGAGTTGGTAGTACGCCGTGTTGACGAGCGTGAACACATGGCCAGGACCTTCGAGCACGGCGAGGAAGGCGGGCGTGAGGCAGAAGACCTCCTCGATCTTCGCACGCTCGAGTGCCAGTGACTCCAGCAGGTCGTCACGCTCACGGGTTGCGCGCGTCGCGGCAGTGATGTCGGTGAACAGCAATCCGAGGCGGTACTCCTGCGGTTCGCCGATGCGATGCGCGAACACGTCGAACATGCGTCCGATTCCCTCGGAGCCGTGCTGAAAGCGCGTGGACTCTCCCGTCGCCGCGACCCGGGCGTACGTCTCGATCCAGAACGGCTCGAGATCGGGTATGAGCGTGCACGCCGTCTGTCCCACGGCATCCACAATTCCAGTATGCGCCGTGAACGCGGCATTCACTTCGAGAAAGCGATAATCCACTGCAGCGCCGGCGCCGTCATACACCATCTCGATCAGCGCGACGCCGGTGTCGATGCTCTCGAACAGCGTGCGATATCGCGTGCCGAGTTCCCCCAGTGTCTTCGTGGCCTGCACCCGATCCGTCACGTCGCGCCAGAACACGGCGATCCCATCGTCGTCGGTGGGGTACACATCAATCTCGAGGTGCCTGTCGTAGCCTTCGCCCACATACCGGTGCGCGAAGTGGATCTCGACGCGTTCCGCCATTGCGCGGCGGTAGTGCATCTCGGCAACCGACCCGACTGATGCGGGGAACGCGTCCCAGTGTGTGCGGTTGAGGAGATGTTCGCGCGGCACGCCAAGACTGCGCTCCGCTGCTGCGTTGATCGTGACGATGCGGAATTCCGAATCCAGCGTCAGATGCTCGTCGGCGATCTGTTCGATGATCTGCGCGCCGCGGCGGTCGGCACGCCGGGCGTCCTCGCGAAGCTGCACCTGAACGCGCTCTGCCAGGACGCGCGTCGTCGTTTCCTCGCACACAACGAGCACGCCCGCGATCTGCCCATCATCGTCATGCACCGGATTGTAGCTATAGCTCCACCAGACATCCTCGATGACGCCGTTGCGCAGGATCGGCACGAGTTGGTCGTGATGCGACACAGCGCCACTGCCCGCCTGTACTGCCGCGACGTCGGCGCCGACCTGTGCCCAGATCTCGGTCCAGAACGTCGGGCCCGATGCACCGACGGCGTGCCGGAAACGGTCGCCTGACCCAAAACTCGGCCGGTACGCGTCATTGAAGAGCTGGACGTGCGCCGGTCCCCACCAGAGGAACATCGGGTGCGCCGCCGCCATGACCATGGCAGTGAGCGTGCGCAGGCTCAGCGGCCACTGCTCAACCATCCCGAGGGGCGTGGTCGACCAGTCGATGTCACGACAGATCGCGCGCATCTCGCCGGACCCGGCAAAGAGGAGATCGGCAGCGCGTAACGGGCCACGATGGATGCGAACCGGCAGCTTTTCAGGCACGCGAGGCGTCGGGAGCGATTGTTTTGTTTCAAGGACGAGCACGATGAAGGATGGCACAGTGCACAGTATCACTGCAGCGCGACTAACACGTGGAGGCATGAATTCGTGTGATATATCGCCGCGCAGCGAACCAACGTCCTGTGTTGCGAGTGGCGATCATTCCGGTAGCTTGCACCGCGGCGTACCGGATCAGCACGCTGACCTGCACGGCGCAGACGCGGTTGTTCCGGTCCGTCCGCCCCACTTCAACTCAGGTCGCTTGATGACCGGTTCTGCTGGCGAACGACCCGATGCATTGACGCGCGCAAGCGATGCGGCACCGGAGAGCGCGCAGCAGGTGGCGAACGCACCGCCCGCCGACGTGGCAGCGCGCGCAATCGAGCTGGAGGGGCAGAACGAACAGCTCCTCCTGCGGACAGTCGAGCTGCAAGCCATGGCCTCGGCCGCTGAGGAGGCGAGCCGTGCAAAGTCTGCGTTCCTCGCCACGATGAGCCACGAACTGCGCACCCCGATCAATGCGGTGCTCGGATATGCGCAGCTGTTGGATATCGGCATTGCCGGTTCCGTCAACGAAGGGCAGCGCGTGTATCTGGCCCGCATCGCCAGTTGTGGACAGCACCTGCTGGGACTGGTGAACGAGGTGCTCGACCTGGCGCAGATCGAGGCAGGTGGGTTGCGCGTGCTGCACGCGGATGCCTTGACCGGCCCCGCCATTTTGCAGGCCGTCGACCTGGTGCGACCACAGGCTGCACTGAAAAGTGTTCGACTCGTGGACGATTACGCCCAGGAGGATGGGGAGCCATTCGTGGGCGATGAGGATCGGGTCAAGCAGATCGTGCTGAACCTGCTTTCCAATGCGGTGAAGTTCACGGCCGAGGGTGGAACCGTCACGATCAATTGCTCTCGCGAGCAGGGCACACCGCCGGAAGCCGGAAGCCTCAGCGGCAGCGGGCCGTGGACAGCGGTCCACGTCACCGATACCGGTGTCGGGATCGTCGACAGCGAGCAGGGCCGGGTGTTCGAGGCGTTCCATCAGGTTGACGGTGAGATGACGCGCCAGCAGGGTGGCACGGGGCTGGGCCTCGCGATCAGCCGTCGTCTTGCACGGATGATGGGCGGCGACCTGACGTTGACGAGTGTTCCTGACGTTGGGTCCACGTTCACGCTCTGGTTGCCGGCCGCGCGCGAGGGCCGTTCGATGTCCGAGTCGGCGGATGCGCGGACCGCGCGCTCGGGACCCGACTACGGCTCGGCGGATGCACCGGGATTGAGCGCGGTCGGTGATGTGCTGCGACAGTCGATCGAGGTCGTGCTGGTGGCCTACACTGACCGGCTGCGGGCTGCCGTGCCACTCGGCCCCGAGATGCGGCGCACGGAGCTCGAGGATCACGCAGTGAGCTTTCTGGCAGATCTGGCCCAGAGCCTGATCATCCTGAGCGAGGCGGGCGCAGAAGCGGCAGAGTTACTGCGCGACGGCAGCGCGATCCAGCGCACGATTGCGGAGCATCATGGAGCGCGTCGATGTCACCAGGGCTGGGACCTGGAGGCGCTGCATGTGGACCACGATGTGTTCCGCACCGAGATCGAGCGCGTGATACGCATGCGGCTTCCGGTTGACAATCCCGGCGTCGAGGCGGCGGTGATCGTGTTGCAGTCGCTGATCAACCGGTCGGAGGCCGTGAGCATCCGCGCCTGGCATCGGACAGAGGCACTGCCGCGCAGCGGCTGAGCGGGCGCCAACTGCACGTCAGATGGCCGGTATTTGCGGCAGCGGACGTCACGTTGGCCGCTTCGTCACCACCGGCTGTGCTCCGGTCGCGCGCACCGTGTCTTCCTGGTGCGTCTCGCTGCGGTCGTCCGACGGCAGGATGCCGAGGTCGTTCAGCACCAGGCCGAACGCGTCCGGTACGAGCGCCGGCCAGAGCGCAATGCCGTCAAGGCGAACGAGCGGTCGGCGCCTGCGCGTGCGGCCTGCATAGCGGCGCCTGGCCCACAGCTCGTAGACGAAACTCACGCCTCCGCCGACGACCGCGAACAGCGCCCAGGTCGTGAGCGCATCGCGCGCGGGCAGGTCGACGAGCATCCAGACCAGCACGGAGTAGCTCAGCACCATGCCCATCGTGGCCATGCCACGTCGCAGCGCGGCGTTCAGCACCACGCATACCGTCGTCCAGAGCAGGACACCGAAGAGTACGATGGCCCACATGACGTTCACGTGAAAGTAGGTCATGACGCTCCCGTCGAGTGGTGTGTCATCCGGCCGGAACATGGGTGTCGGTCACGCGGCGCGCCATGTGCGATGCCCTGGGTGCGCAGCTCGATGCATCAAAACTGGCGCGGACTCGACGCTGCCCATGTGCCGCGACAACTCACCGCGCGAGCGACTAGCACGCCGAACGCGGCACCCGCCACTGGTGACGGGTGCCGCGTTTCTCGATCTGCGCCGCGCACATTACACCGCGTCTGACAGGCTCGAGAAGTTGAAGTCCGTGCACGTGAGCGACGGCATAACGTGACCTGCACCCACCGGCCATTGGCCCGTCAAAGACCGTTTCGGCCCAGCGGGAGAAAGCCGGCCCACGTGCGGCCTGTCGGACAGCCTGGCGTGGCATGCTGAGATGAATGGCATAGCGCACGAACGGGACGCACTGGATGCCAGTGCGTCCCGTTCGTGCGACCGCGTGCTTCAGACGTCCGCGGGAGCATCCGGATGAGGATGACCGTGCTTCGCGACGTCCTTCTCCAGCCGCGCACGGTCGCTCGCCTTGTCGGCGTCATCGTGCTGCTCGCGCTTCTCGAACAGACGATCCTTGCCCTTGTCGTCATGTCGAGCGATCTGCGCCGGGTCGTGCTTCGGGCCTGGCGTGTGCTTCGCGTCCGCAGCTTTTGACTCATCGGCCGCGTGATCCAGCTTCTTGTCGCTCGCGTCGTGCTTGTAGCCTTCGCTCATTGCTGACTCGTGTGTTATGGGATGTCACAACATGTGGCAACAGCCGTGCCCGTGTCACGCGTCGTGCGCACGATGAACCCGACGCGCTCGTGGTCACGCATCGAATACACCACGCCTGCGCGGCACCGTCAACGCGAGCATGACGATACGTCCGGGCCGGTGTATCAGCGAGGCGTCGGGATGATGCTGCGCGCGAACCACGACACGCCGGCGAACGCGCCGAGTCGCAGCGCCTTGTTGTCGAAACCGTAGCCTGAGTTGGCTTCCATGCGAAGCGCCAGTCCTGAACGCAGCGGAAGCTTGACACCGTAACCCGCGCCGACGCTGAATTCATTGTCGCTGCCACCGTTGACACCACCAGTTGCGACACCGGCGAGTCCTGCGAACGGGCGCAGGTACGCGACCCGTGCGCGCGTTGCGCTGATCAGGTCGGAGGGGGCCCTGAAATGGTAGAGCGCGCCCATCTCGAGGTTGTACGTGAACTGAGACGGCACGTCCTTGACCTTCGTTTACGCCAGGCCTGCCGCAGGCTCGATGGACCAGCGCGAGTTGTTGTTCAGGAAGAAGCCGATGCGCGCACGTGCGGCAGGCAGCGTGAACTGCACCGACGATCGGTCACCGAGGCCGAACAGCGCGCCGGCATCGAGCCCGAATTCCTGCGTGTTCGTCGGCTGTGAGAGCGTGGTCGCACTCTGCGCACTGACTGCAGATGACGAGATAAGTGCAACCACCGCAGCGAATGTCGACGCGAGGCGGCGTTGCAGAAGAACTGGATGCATGTGTGTCTCCGAAAACGTGACCGACGGCTGATTGAGCGAGCGCGACATGAGCGTCGTGCGCGCGACCCGTTCTCAATCGCGCAGAAAGGTGGCCGTTCGGTCAGAATGGAAGGAGTCGTTCCACGACATCGACCTCGAGCATCGGTGCCT
This sequence comes from Gemmatimonadaceae bacterium, assembly GCA_014377535.1. Taxonomy (GTDB): domain Bacteria; phylum Gemmatimonadota; class Gemmatimonadetes; order Gemmatimonadales; family Gemmatimonadaceae; genus JACMLX01. The sequence goes on along the minus strand of JACMPK010000063.1, from coordinate 10,517 downwards.
GACGGCGCGAACAGCCGATCCCGATCGCAGCACGCGTGGCGCTGTCGGATGATCCGCGCCTGACAGGCGGACCATCGTCTGTACTGACACCGATGCGTCGCAGGCGGCGGTCGCGCGGCTTCATTCCGGCGACGTTGCGGTGGCGTTGGGGTGGCGCATACCAATCACGACGACCGACCAGCCGCAGTGACGCATGACCCGTGGGGCACGCAGCTGCGACTGGTCGTTGACCTGCAACCTCGGGAGGGTGCGACGCACCCCCGGCGGGCTCTACTTCTTGCGCGCCGCCTCGTTTGCATAGATCGCGATCTCGACGCGACGATTGGCCTGACGGCCTGCCTCGGTCTCGTTTGGCACGAGCGCTTCCGCCTCACCGCGCCCGATGGATCGCACTCGCACGGTCGACACGCCCTGCTCGATCAGGTACCGAGACGCAGCGCTTGCTCGGCGCAGTGACAGCGCTTCGTTATACGCGCTCGTTCCCACGGCGTCGGTGTGTCCCGAAACCAGCAGGTCGGTATTCGGATACCTGCCAAGGCTCGCCGCCAGACTGCGCAGGTTCTTCGCCGCCTCTGAACGCACGACATCCGAATCGAAATCATAGAGCAAGCCTGACGCGAACGTCACCGTGATGCCCTCACCGACGCGGGCAACGACGGCGCCGGGAATGTCCTGGCGGAGTTCCTTCGCCTGCTGGTCCATCTGGTTGCCGATGATCACCCCCGTGGCGCCACCGACGACTGCGCCAATGATCGCCCCCCGCGTGGTGGAGCCGGTCTGGTTCCCGATCACGGCACCGATGGCGCCACCCGCGGCCGTGCCGATTGCGGCTCCCTGACCCTTCCTGCTCCACGAGGCGCATCCATTCAGGCCGAGTGCGCAGAGCACGAACAGCATGCCAGTGCGACGTGTCGCGGCCGAGGTATCGATGAGATTCATGCCGATGTTCTTCATTGTCGTTTCCCCATTCTTTTCCATGATGCCGCGTGCAGCGTCGCGTGCCTGCGTGCGCGGTTCGATCGCCTGTCACAATTTGTGATGCGCGACGCATTTGCATGAAGCGATGCGTCGACGAGCTCTGCAGTTCACGAATCGTGCCGCGACACCGTGCATAAGGCAACCGTCGCCAGAATGGACCCATTACCTGACGCAACGCACGAACTTCCGGCACCTGAAAGCCGGTATTGTGCGGTGCGGTCGTTTGGCGCGCGACGCCCTGCGCACGGCATCCCGTCGCTTACCATGGCATACGAATCACGACGTCGGCGCTTGCCAAGACCGGCATTACCACGCTTTGGCTGCCGACCGCGTACAAGAGGATTGGGTGGCGCGGACGACGTTGGTCATGCCGTCTGCGACCTGCTCGACCTCGGCGAGTTCGTCCAGAAAGGCTCCGTGCGGACGAAATACGGCACGACGGCAGACCGGTCGCGGCGTGTGGGGCCGGTCGGCGCTGGATTTGCCGAGTTTTTGTGCACGGCAGATCAGGTGACGGTTCAAGTGCCGGTGCCGGCGGCGGCGGCGGGCTAGCGCATTCGTCATTCACGCGGACAACGACATGATGCGGCACACAGAGTTCCATCGTACTGCGCACATTGGATGGTTGCGCGCCGCCGTCCTTGGCGCGAACGACGGCCTCATTTCCACTGCGAGCCTCGTCGTGGGTGTGGCGGCCGCGGGCACCGGGCGCACGGCTATCCTGATTGCCGGTGTCGCTGGCGTCGTCGCGGGCGCGATGTCGATGGCGGCGGGCGAGTACGTCTCCGTCAGCTCGCAGGCCGACACGGAGCGCGCCGACATTGAACGTGAACGACGTGAGCTTTACACCGACGATGCCGGCGAGCGCCGTGAGCTGACCACGATCTACGTCGCGCGCGGACTCACGGCGGAACTCGCGGCACAGGTCACCGACCAGCTCATGGCGCACGATGCGCTGGGTGCACATACCCGCGACGAACTCGGCATTACGGACATGTCGACTGCGCGTCCCATACAGGCTGCGCTCGCGTCGGCCGCCACGTTCGCGCTCGGCGCGATGCTGCCCGTGGCCGTCGCCGCGATGGCTCCATTACCCATGCTGTCGATGCTCGTGACGGGCAGCGCGCTGGCGCTGCTCGCGGTGCTGGGTGCGCTCGCCGCACGTGTCGGCGGTGCGACGCTGTGGCTTCGCGCCGTTCGCGTCCTGTTCTGGGGAGCGCTGGCCATGGCCGCATCGGCGGCGGTGGGCCGATTGTTCGGTGCCAGCCTCTGAGTGACACGATCCGCGTGCGAGTGCCGCGTGAAGGTGTCACGACCGAACCACTGCACCGAGGCGGGCAGTCCAGACGCCTCGACATTCGCCACCGGCAGGAGGACCGTGTGTCAGCCTCTCGCGGCTGACTCCATCGGATGCGCCTCCGCGTGCACCGCCATTCGGCTCGGTACACCGCGGCACGCCGCATTCGTGCAGCCGGGGCAATTCTGGCGATACTGCGGACTGTACGGTTTCGCTGCCGCGAGGTGTGTGGCGACGATGTCGGCCAGCGCATCCAGGAACTCCGGACGAGCGTTCAGCGATGGCGACCGACGGAAGCCATGCATGCCGAGCGAGTGCGCCAGTTCCGCATACTCGATGTCGATCTCCGACAGCGTCTCGATGTGATCGCTGGTGAAGGCGATGGGCACGACCAGCACATTTTTCTGCCCACGCGCCGCGAGCTGACGGATCATGGTCTCAGTGCTCGGCCCGAGCCACTTCACCGGACCCACGCTGCTCTGGAACGCCAGCATGTGCGGATTCGACACCTGCAGCGACTGCACCACGCGACTGACCGAGGCCGCGATCTCGGCGGGATAGGAATCGCCGCGATCGATCACCGAGAGCGGCAGCGAATGCGCGCTGAACATCACCAGGACGTCATCACGCTCTGAAGGCGCATATTGCTGGAGCCCGTCCTCGATCGCCCTCGCCATGGAACTCACGAAGCCTTCGTGCTCACCCCACCGGTCGATGATGCTCCATGTGAATGCATCCTCCAGTCCGGTGCGCGCGAGTGCACGCCAGAGGTCGTTGAGGCTGGAACCCGTCGTGGAGCAGGACCATTGCGGGTATTGCGTGAATGCGATCGCGCGAGTGACACCGTCTGCATGCATCGCCTGCACGGCGTCGTCAGCAAACGGCGTGGTGTAGCGGAATGACACGTAGAAGCGGTGCGGAGCACTTTCCGGCGACAGTGCATCGAGACGCTCGCACATCGCGCGGCCCTGCGCCTCGGTCCAGCCCAGAATCGGCGAGCCGCCACCAATGGCGTCGTAGAGCTTTTTCACCTTGGGTGCCCGACGAGTCGCGATGAACTTGCCGAGCATGGACTGAAACGGCAGCTGGATGATCTCCCTGTCCGCGAAGAGCCGCAGCAGGAACGGCTCAACCTCATCCAGCGTGGCCGGCCCGCCAAGGTTCATCATCACGATGCCTGTGCCGCCAGGGTAACGGGCGTCGGCTGCCTGTCCGCGCTGTTGCGGCTGACCAGCACGTGCAAATGGGAGAACATCGGCGGGCGTCATGGTACAAACATCGATGCGGCAGGGGCGGTGCTGTATCCGGTCTTGTACGTATGAGTACTCGTCATCGCACCTGTCTCGCACCTGTCTCGCACCTGTCTTGAAGAGTCACCTGCCGAGCAGGCAACGTCACGCGCAAGGTACGCAGCGCGCACGTCACGGACTCTGCGTCTCGATGCGCCTGTGCGCGGCAACGAGACGGAATCTGCCGCGGAACCATTCTTGCCCGATGTTGGCGGCATGACGCACCCTCACGAGCCCGACGAGCAGGTGTTCGACATCGGCATCATCGGCGGCGGGCCGGCGGGCCTGAGCGCAGCGATCTGGTGCGCTCGCTACGGGCGCATTGTCGCGGTCGTGGACAGTGGCGATCCGCGCAACTGGGAGACCCGCGGCGTGAACGGCTACCTGGGCCTGCCAGGCATTCGTCCGGCAGAATTCCGCGGCAGCGGTCGCGAGGAACTGCGCGGCTACGGCGTGACGCTGATCGATGCGGCGGTGCTGCGCGTGGAGCGTGAGGCCGCAGACTCGTACGGCAGCGAAAATGCCACCGAGCAGGCGGACGACCTGATCGTATGCCGGATTCAGGGCGAGAGGAGCATTCGCGCACGCCGCGTGCTGCTCGCCATCGGCATGCGTGACGTGTGGCCTGACATTCCCGGCCTGGCGCACGTGTACGGCGCAAACGCACACGTCTGTCCCGATTGTGACGGCTACGATGCGCGCGACAAGCGCATCGCGGTGATTGGACATGGACGTCGTGCGGTCGAGATGGCGCTGGCACTCACGACCTGGACATTCGACATCACGATCGCCACGAACGGCTGCCCGCCCGGGTTCGTTGACGACGATCTGCAGCAGAAGCTGGACGCCTGCGGCATTCGCGTGATCACCGAGTCCATCACCAGCATCGGGCATGTCGGCAGCGAGATCACCGCTCTGCGACTCGCCAACGGTGACGCGCTCGATATCGACAAGCTGTTCCTCGCGACTGCGCAGTATCCGGCCGATGACCTGGGCGCACAGCTCGACTGCGAGCGCGATCGCGGAGGACATATCGTGGTCAGCGAACACTACGCCACATCCGCACGAAGCGTGTTCGCGGCAGGCGACATCACACCCGGGCCTCAGCTTGCCATTCGCGCCGCATCCGCGGGTGCCGTTGCCGCGATGGCGATGCATCGGTCGCTGGTGCCGCCACACCGGAGACTCGATGCACACCGTTGAACTGCAGGACGGCCATCGGCCTGATGCCGCCATGATCCGCGTGATGGCCTTCCGACGCTCGACTACTGTCCTGCGTCGACTCGTGGCGATGGGTTGCATGACGCGACACATCGCTGCGGTCCGAATGCTGCTGGTCTCGCTGCCCGTCTTGCTGCTCGCGGCATGTGGTACTCGCGCTCGGCTTCCCATCGAGGCCACCATCGGTCCGTCACCGACGCTCACGCAGCCACAACGGGCGCTGATTCCCGTGGTGAAGGTTGCGAAGGCCGCCGGATGGCCCGCCGGAACGACGCCGCAGGGCGCAGACGGCCTGCGCGTGAACGCCTTCGCGACGGGACTCGACCATCCGCGCTGGCTGCTTGCGCTGCCCAATGGTGACGTGCTGGTGGCCGAGACGAACGCGCCGCCACGACCCGATGACAACAGGGGGATCAAGGGCTGGTTCGTCCGGCGGTTCCAGAAAAGGGCCGGTGGTGCAGTACCAAGCGCCAATCGCATCACGCTGCTGCGTGACACGAACGCCGATGGTGTGGCTGACCGACGCTTCGTGCTGCTCGCGAACCTCAATTCGCCATTCGGCATGACGCTCGCGAAGGGCGACCTGGTCGTCGCGAACAGCGATGCACTGTTCCGGTTTCCGTATCGCGACGGTGACACCACGATCACATCGACTGGTACACGCATCGCCGACCTACCTGCGGGCCCGCTCAATCATCACTGGACGAAGAACGTCATCGCGTCGCCTGATGGCGCCACGTTGTACGTGGCCATCGGGTCGAACAGCAATGCGGCCGAGCATGGGATGGGCGTCGAGGTCGATCGTGCGATGGTGTGGGCCGTGGATGCGCGAACCGGCGCGCACCGTGTGTACGCCTCGGGCCTTCGCAATCCGGTGGGCATGGCATGGGAGCCGACGACGACGGCGCTCTGGGTGGCCGTCAACGAGCGCGACGAAATCGGCGGGGACCTCGTGCCCGATTACATGACGGCGCTCCGCGAAGGTGCGTTCTTCGGCTGGCCGTACAGCTACTTCGGACAACATCTGGATGAGCGCGTGAAGCCACAGCGACCCGACCTCGTCGCAACGGCGGTGGTGCCTGACTATGCGCTTGGCGCGCACACCGCATCGCTTGGCCTGGCCTGGTCCGGCGTCAACGCGCTGCCGGCGACTTACGCGACCGGCCTGTTCGTGGGCCAGCATGGCTCGTGGAATCGCAACCCGCGCAGTGGCTACAAGGTGATCTTCGTACCGTTCCGCGACGGCCGGCCATCGGGGCCGGCGCTTGACGTGCTGACAGGCTTCATCAGCGCGAGCGGCGACGCCATGGGACGGCCGGTCGGTGTCGCAATCGACGCGACGGGTGCGCTGCTCGTCGCGGATGACGTGGGCAACGCGATCTGGCGTGTCACGGGCCGCCCGGGGTCGAGCGCGCGCGAACCGTGACGACCGACGACCTCGCATGATCCGCACGGTAGCTTCGGAGGGCCGGGCTGTGCGGCTGCGGCGTGTCACCTGTCACATCGATCCGGAGCATCGTCACATGATTTCAACACAGTTCGCGGCGCGACTTGCTCGCCGTTCGCGGAAGTCGTTCGTACGGACCGCATCCACGCTGATCGTGCTGCTTGCGACGGCGCCGACGGCTGGAGCGCAGAGCGTGCAATACACGTCGCCCGCCGGCGTGGTCTATCGCGCGCTGATTGATACCGGCCCGGTGGCGCGTGCACAGGCGGCACTGGCCTCCGATCCGCGCAACGTGCAGCGACGCATTCAACTGGCCGTCGCGCAGTCAGGCGTCCGTCAGTTCCGCGAAGCCATCGCCACGCTCTCCGACGGACTGAGGATGACGCCTGACGACGTGATGCTGCTGCGCTGGCGCGGTCATCGCCACCTGTCCGTGCGCGAGTTCACGAAGGCGCGCGCCGACCTCACGCGGGGCTTCGCCCTGGACAGCACGAATTACGGCATTCTGTTCCACCTCGGCGTGCTGAACTTCGCGGAGGGGCGCTACCGCGATGCCGTGCACATGTTCACGCGTGCACAGCCGCTGGCCCCGGATGGTGGCGAGCGTGCCGGCAGCACCGACTGGCTGTGGATGTCGTTGTCGCGCGCCGGGCGATCGCCGGAGGCCGCCGCGATGCTTGCGCGAAAGCCGGATTCGCTGGCGGCGCCACCCGGGTATGCGTACGTCTCGCGGCTGCGGCTCTATCGTGGTGAAGTGACGCCGCAGACGCTGTTCACGGCAGCGGATACCGCGGACACGCAGGTCGCGACACTGAATTACGGCCTCGGCAACTGGTTGCTGGTGAAGGGTGACACGGCGGGCGCACGGGCGGCATTTCAGCGGTCAGTGGCGTCAGGCGGGTGGGCCGGGTTCGGGTTCATCGTGTCGGAGCTGGAGTTGAAGCGGATGCGAGGACGGTAGCTACGGCTCGACAGGTCGCGACGCACCGCCGCCGCGACGGTCGTCGCATCGACGTGCTCCCCACCCAAACAGCATGACCTGCATGCCGCCTGCGACTACAGGCGCCTGGCACAGTTGGGCATATGCATGGCGAGTGAGGAATTCTCTGGTACACACATCGAGCGACACTCTGCTTCTCCCTGACTTCGCCTGCAGAGGCAGAGTCGGAGCTGCTGGCGCGGCGGATCGACGGCAGCTCGCGGCCTGCGCAAGAGTCGTGATGGTGAACGTCACCATTGCTCCGCTGGAGAGATCGTCCTGCGCGCAAAGCATGACACCAACGCGCCGCGATCCGGCCGTGAATTCCATAGACATGTCTAGCGGCCAAATAACGCTGTTGAAGCACTGGCTGCAGCGTGACCTGACCGCGCACGACGAGCGCATTGGCCGCTGACGCCACCCTGCAGCATTGCGCACCGAACTGGCACAATTGATGCCCCTTCCTTGATGAATGCCCGCTGGCTCACGACCACAACTGCGAGGATGCTTTCATGGGACACTCACTCGATCCGCTGGACGAGCGAAACAATATGCGCACCGAAGGCCTCGGTGATGCCCGATCCGAGATGTCACATGCACGCGGCGCGTCGGAATCGGATAACGCAGGCCTGCGCGCGCTCAGCGACGTGGATGATCTCGGCATCGTCGACGGCGAACCCGACATCCGCGGGTGGAAGGTGCAGGGCATCAACGGCGAGCATGTCGGCAAGGTAGACGACCTGATCATCGACATGGCGGAAATGAAGGTGCGCTACATGGCGGTGAAACTCGACAAGGACACCTTCAGTCTCGATGATTCGCATTCCGTGCTCGTACCGATCGGCACTGCCCGCCTCATCGATGATGACGATCTCGTGGTGATCCGCGCCAGCACGTCAGAACTGGCAGCGATGCCTGCGTATGACGACGACATGTTCGATGACGAATCGTCGCTGCATGAGCAGTACGGCCGGCCCTTCATGACGGGGACGGGCACGGACGCGCTGATGCAGGAGCATACCAGCACCAGCAGCAGTAGCTCTACTCGCGAGAACATGTATCGCGGCGATCACTTCAATGACAGCGCGCTCCGTCGTCAGGACAACGACGACGCATCGTACCTGCGCCGCCACGAGCAGTCATCGCGCGGCAGCATGGAGCAGGCGTCTGCCGGTGACGCGGTGACCGCGCATCCTGTCGCTCCGCGCGGTGAACCGGTCAGACACGACCGAGCTGTGGAAGACCGGGAGGTCATCGACGCGGACGTGCGTCGCGAGCGCATCGACACCGACGACGATACGCAGACCCGGCGCACGAGGGGCACGGATACCGGCGACGAACTGCGCTGAGCCACGCCGGGTGACGTGCGACAGTCAGCTACAACGTATGAGGCCCGTCATCGAAACTGCTGACGGGCCTCATCCGTTTCGCCCAGCGATCATGCCGCTCATTGCGCCCGTTACCGGATACTGATGGTCGCCGATCCGGTGCGACTCTCGCTGGTCGCCGTGATGCGAACCAGTCCCGGCGTGACCCCGCGCACGACACCGGTTGCCGCCACCGTGGCGACCCCCGTCGCATCCGACGCCCACGTCACGACGCGTCCGCTCAAGAGCAAGCCTCCGGCATCACGAGGTGACGCGACGAGCCGCACGGTGTCGCCGACCGCAAGCAGCGATGTCTCCGGCACCACGGATACGCTCACGGCCTGACTGGAGGTCGGCGTGGTAGGCAACCGTGAGCCGGACGACCCGTACCCGTCAACACCACACCCGCCGAGCATCACGAGGACGGCGATGCGAGCAGCGGGCGAAGCGATCGACACATGCATCGACAGCAGACTTCCATTCACAGGCACGCGTGCAGCCTCGCACATCGAAGGTGTGAGCCGAGTACCGGCATCGCCGGGAACACCCGATGAAATGAGGTCAGCGGCGTACGGTTCCCTCACCCTTCCCGTCCGCCGGATCACGCCACGCTGCAGCACAAGGTGTATTCAGTACCTGTAGATGGCCGCGATACCCGTCTCGACGGGCAACTGGTCGCCTGGCACGATGAAGACCTTTCCGCCACGTCGGCGGGCGAGTGACGCGAGATCATCCAGCACATCATCCACATCGGGCCGCGAGTGATCAGCCAGAATCACACGACCCGTCTCCGGATCGACATGGCCGGGAATGACCCGATCACCATCGATGAGCAGTGTCGCAACCCGGCCCGTCGCGACGGCGGCGGCCACGGTTTCCAGCGACTCGCCACCAAGACCCTTGGCGCGCGCCGATCCGAAGTGCTCCAGCTGGTCGCGCAGCCGCTGCGTGTAGAACGGCTCGACCACGTGCCACGCACGCTTCCGCAATTCGTCGATCGAAATGGCGCTCGGACTCACATCGATCCCCTTCTCCAGCAGATGCGAGTTGTGACTCACGCGATGAAACATTTCGCGATGCTCGGGCAGCGTCGCCAGGATGAGCGGGAGCCCGGAATGCTTGGAGTGGTGCTCCAAAATCGCCCGATCCACTTCGCGAAAATAGCGCTCGTCGTCTTTCTCCACTTCGTCTGCACGCCCTCCTTGTCCGTGATGCATTCCGCCATGGCCGGGTCCTGTCCCGCCATATGACCCGACATTCGACTGTGCCTCGGTCAGTTCCGTTCCGAGTGCATCTTCCAGACTGCGGGGCACACCGGCGGCAAGTAGGACTTCGTCGAGCGTGTCGCGATCACCTTCGAACAGCTGCACCGACTTGCGGCTGAGTCCCAGAATCTGGTACCGCTGGCTGGACTGCACGAGCCGCGTCAACGGCTTGGTATGAAAACTGTCGGAGACGATTGCCAGTTCGTCCACGGATCGCTGCAGTCTGTAGACGCGGAACAGGCCCTTCGCCCCAAGCACGACCAGCCCATCACGCGTCGTGTGCCAGAACACGGTATCCTCGGCAAGCGCATGAAATGGGGCAAGTAGTTCGTCAGTTTCCACTGCGCTGTAGTGCTGCTGCAACGAGGACTGCAGCACCTTCACCAGATTCCGGAATCGAATCGCGTCCTGCTGGTTCTGCGGATGGCGCCGGTGCGTTGGCTGGTAAAGTGACAGGCAGGGCGGCTGAACCGCATCGAGCAGCCCGCTCGCTTCATCATTGTCGAATGATTCCATGAATCGTCGTCTCCAGAAACGTGACGTTCTCTCCAACTGTCCATGCGCCGAAGGCATGCAAGGGACGAGCCGACTGGCGTGGTCAACAACAGTGGCGGCCATCGTAACGCGTGCTCCACAGCTCTGATTTGGCGACAGGTCGGCGAGAATGCGTGCTG
>JACMPK010000062.1 GCA_014377535.1 Gemmatimonadaceae bacterium | reverse complement strand
TGTGCGCTCGTGGCCGACGACGTCGTCGTGATGCGGCAGCACGCGCATGGTGTGACCGTGACGCCCGCCGGCGTGCCACTGCGATTGCATGCCGCGACTGCGCGCGCGATTGGCGTGGCAGCACGCGATGAGGACGAATGGGGCAAGGTGCACGTAATTGCCGACAGCGCGGTCACTGACCTGCCCCTGGCCGCGATTTACGTGCTTGCACCGGTCAATGCGATGGACGCGGTCGTGCGGGAAGCGCGTGACACGCGCGCGGCCGCACTCGCGCTCGTGGCGAACGGCAAGATCACCGAACTGCTCGGCCGTGACGTCGAGGGTGATGTGCTCTCCCGCTGCGTGGCGATGGCACACGTGACACGCATGTATGACCTTGCCGTGCCTCGCGACCTTGCACGACTCGACGAGGTCGCGCGTGCATTGCTCGCGTGGCATGGCGGCCCGGCGGCGAACGTCGACGACGCGGTGACGGCGGTGGACGGCGAACGATGAGTACCCGGACCGGCGACGCGATCACGGTGCACGACGTCACGAAGTCGTTCCGCGCCGATCGGAGCCTGTGGCGACGGTTGCGGCGCGTGCCTGGCACCGCGTCGCGCGCCGTGCTCGATAAAGTCTGCGTTTCGGTGACGCGCGGCGAGATCTTCGGCCTCGTCGGCGCGAATGGCGCGGGCAAGACGACGCTGCTGAAGATCCTCTCCACGGTGCTCATTCCCGAGTGCGGCAGCGTGATGATCGACGGAATTGACGGACTTGCGGACCCGGCGCAGGTGCGCCGGCGACTGGCGGTCGTCCCGGCGGACGAACGCGCACTCTTCTGGCGTGTCAGTGCGACCGAAAACGTGCGCCTGTTCGCCTCGCTGTACGGGCTCATGGGACGTGAGCGCGACGATGCCGTTGCACGGGCGCTGGAACTCGTGGGACTTGGTGATGTCGGTCGGCAGCATGTCGGCAGTTTCTCGTCCGGCATGCGGCAGCGCACGCTCATTGCCCGCGCGCTGGTCACGCGTCCCCCGATTCTCATCATGGACGAGCCGACACGCAGCCTCGATCCCGTCACGGCACGCGAGCTGCGCCGCTTCATCCGCGACGTGCTGTGCACGCAGCTTGGCGCGACGATTCTGCTGGCAACGCACAGTACCGAGGAAGCGATGCAGCTCTGCGACCGTGCCGCACTGCTCGTGCGCGGACGTGTCGTCGCGACCGATACCCTGAGCAACCTGCAGCATTCGATAGGCGGCGCACGCGTGCGGGTGCGCATCGATGCATTCTCTGAGGCGCGTGCACGCGCGCTGCTCCACCTGCCCACCACTACGACCACGCCGACCGTGGACGGCATGATCACCCTCGAGGCCAGGCTGCCGGACATCGCGCATGCACCTGTCGTAGTTGAGGCACTCGTGCGCGCTGGCGTGCGCATCGCGGAGTTCGGGCCCGTACCGCTCACGCTTGCCGACCTGCTCGATGCCGCAGCGGCACCTGCGCGTGCGAAGGACGACGAGCACCATGCATAGGATGCTCGCCGTGGCGCGTGCGTACTCGCTGAGCATGTTCACATATCGGACGCGCACACTCGTCAGCCTGCTGTCGGTGCTGCTTGCGGTCATCCCCGTGTACTTCATCGCCGGTGCGCTGCAGCCGTTGGCGGCTGGCGCCATCGCCAGCGAGTCCACGGAATACTTCACGTATCTCATCGTGGGATCTGTCGCAGCATTCGTGATCACCGAGGCGGTATCGGCCATTCCGTCGCTGATCAACGGCTACATCACATCGGGGACACTCGAACAGTTGCTCACGACGCCGCTCCGGTGGCCGGCCCTCGTCGGTGGCCTCTCCGTTTACGGGTTCTGCTGGGTCGCCGTGCGCGCACTGGTGTTGCTGGTGACGGCATGGATCTGGGCGACGTCGACGATCGCGTGGCCACGCATGCTGGAGTTCACGATCATCATGGCGCTGCTCGGCACGGCTTTCATCGGCGTTGGCCTGATCGCGGGCGCACTCGTGCTGCTGGTGCGCTCGACGCTGTTCGTTCCGCCGGCCGTCAGTACGCTGGCGGCACTGCTCGGTACGGTCTATTTCCCGTCATCCGTACTGCCTCCTGCGTTTGCGCCGTATGCGGCATTCGTTCCCACTACTGATGCACTGCGCGCCGCACGACAGATCCTGCTGCGCAACCAACCGCTGTCGGCGGTGATGCCGGAACTCCTCGCGCTCTGTGCGTGGGCGGCCGGCGGTCTGCTGATTGGCAGCCTGGTTTTTCACATGGCGCTGCAGCACGCGCGGCGCGCCGGAACACTCACGCAATACTGACCGGCCATGCTCGCCCCGCTGACCCCGATCGCGGCCCGCGCCCTTCTGTCGCCATCGGCGCGCGTGCTGCTCACCGCGGCGCTGGGCGAGCATTCCGCGGCATCGGTCGCGGCATTGCCGTGGGGCCACGTGCACTGGCCGACACTGGTGTCGCTGGCGACGCACGAGCGGGCCGGGACGCACCTGACGTCGCTGCTGCAACAGGCGCCCCCGGGTGTCGTGCCCACAGATGTTCTGCAGGCCATGGCTGGCATCGCGCGGGTGGCACGGTTCCGGAGCAGCGAGCTGGCTGCGGCTGCCGGCGTCGCGGTCGATGCGCTGGCAGCGGCGGGAATCACCGCACTCTGGCTCAAGGGTGCCGCGCTCGCGATGCAGCGGCCGGAGGGGTTCCTGGTGCGCGGCATGGGTGACCTGGATCTGCTGATCGACGAGTTGGCCCAGCCGGCCGCGCGTGCGGCGCTTCGGATGGCCGGCTGGGCGGATTCCGGGCCCGGTGAGCGGTACGAGGCGCACCATCACGACGCCCCGATGAGTTGGCGCGGCGGACTTCGGCTGGAGCTCCACACCGGGCTTTTCCCCCCCGGGCATCCGTTCACCCCCTGCTCGGTGAATGATTGGCTGACGCGGGCCATGGCGATTCGATGGGAGGGTCGGGACGTGCTGGTGCTGCAGCCGGCGTGGCATCTGACGCACGCGTCCGTGCATTGGGCCTGGAGTCATGAGGGCGAGGTCGGGACGTGGCAGTACGTCCACGATACGTGTGTGCTGAGCGAGTCAGTCCGTGCCACTGGTGCGGGATGGGCGTCGGTGCAGCGCGCATCCGCACAGCTCGGGGCTGGAGCACCGGTCGGGTGGGCGCTCTGGTTCGCGCAGATGATGGGTTCGCTGGACAGCGCAACGCTTTTCACGGACGAGCGGAGCGGTACGGCCGGGCTGCTTGGCGGTCTGCTGGAGCGTGAGTGGATCGTACGGGCCTGGTACTCTCCATCGGCGAGCCCATCCGTCAAGTGGTCCAGATTCTGGTGGCGCCGGTCGATGAACGGGCTCGGTAGCCGTCAGCGAGCGTGGCCGTGGCGGCTTGGCCGAATGGTTGCGCCCGCTTTGACGTCTTCTGACAGTGGGACCGGCATTATCGGGCAGCGACCATCAGTCGTCATGGTCCGGCGCTGGCGACGACATCTGGCGCGTGTGCTTGGCGGTTGAGGGCAGAAATGCCACGCCGCGGTACCTGACGGGCATTGACTTGCAGGGCGTCAGCACTACTTTCTGTGTTCTGTCTCGAACATCGGTTTCGTTGGCGCCTCATGGCTGCCGCGAAGCCTCCAAATGAGACGCCGCCACTGGCGGCGCGCCTTGGGTCCCCACGCAGTTCGCGTGTACCCGGCGGCAGCGAATGGATATCGGCCCCATCGGGGTGCCTGGATCCATTCGGTTTTTTGTTGGACTCAACCGGCCTTCAAGCTTTATCTGAGAGTTTCCGAGAATGGCTCGCTCCACACCGCTGCAGTATTATCGCAACATCGGCATCATGGCGCACATCGATGCCGGCAAGACCACGACGACCGAGCGCATTCTTTACTATACGGGCAAGAGCTACAAGATCGGTGAAGTCCATGATGGCGCTGCCACGATGGACTGGATGGAGCAGGAGCAGGAGCGCGGTATCACGATCACGTCGGCCGCCACAACCTGTTTCTGGACGCGTCACGGTCAGAGCCATGAAAAGGGCGAAGGGCCGGAGTACCGCATCAACATCATCGATACGCCCGGCCACGTTGACTTCACCGTTGAAGTCGAGCGTTCGCTTCGTGTGCTTGACGGTGCGGTGACGTTGTTGGATTCAGTTGCCGGCGTGGAGCCGCAGACGGAAACGGTCTGGCGTCAGGCGGACCGTTATGGCGTGCCGCGTTTGATTTTCTCGAACAAGATGGACCGCGTCGGTGCCAACTTCGAGCGTTGCGTCGAGATGATCCGCGACCGCCTCACGAAGGCTGCCTATCCGCTGCAGCTGCCGGTTGGGTCAGGCGAGTTGTTCACCGGTCACATCGACGTCATCGAGCGCAAGCAGTATGTCTTCGATGACTCGACCATGGGCAAGACGTTCGCGGTCGTCGAGCCGGCCGCGGAGTATGTCGAGGCGATGGAGAAGGCACGTCACGAAGTGATCGAGGCCGTAGTCGATCAGGATGACGCCTTGATGGAGCGTTACCTCGGTGGTGAAGAGCTGTCGATCGAGGAAATTCGCAGTTGCATCCGCAAGGCGACGATTGCCAACACGATCGTGCCAGTGCTGTGTGGCGCAAGCTTCAAGAACAAGGGCGTGCAGGCGTTGCTCGATGCCGTGATCGATTACCTGCCGGCGCCGACGGAAGTCGCTGCCATCAAGGGTCATCTGCCGGGTCAGGACGAGCAGCAGGATGAGCGATTCGTCACCGACGAAGCACCGTTCGCCGCACTCGCGTTCAAGATCGCGACCGATCCGTTCGTTGGAAAGTTGACGTTCTTTCGAGTCTATTCAGGCGTGCTGAGCGCCGGCTCGTACGTCTACAACAGTACGAAGGACAAGCGCGAACGCGTGGGTCGTCTGTTGCAGATGCACGCCAACAAGCGCGAGGAGATCGATGAAGTGCGTGCCGGAGACATCGCGGCAGCCATCGGCCTCAAGGACACGCGCACGGGTGACACGCTCTGCTTCGAAGAGAATCCGATCATCCTCGAAGCGATGAAGTTCCCGAACCCCGTCATCGACGTCGCCATCGAGCCAAAGACGAAGGCCGATCAGGACAAGCTCGCGATCGCACTGCAGAAGCTCGCCGAGGAAGATCCGACGTTCCGTGTTGCGACCAATCCGGAAACCAGCCAGACGATCATCTCCGGCATGGGCGAGCTCCACCTCGAAATTCTCGTCGACCGCATGCGTCGCGAGTTCAAGGTCGAAGCCAACGTGGGTGCACCGCAGGTGGCGTATCGCGAGACGATCAAGAAGCGCGTCGACAAGGTGGAAGGAAAGTTCGTGCGTCAGTCTGGCGGCAAGGGTCAGTTCGGTCACGTCGTGATCAACGTGATGCCGGCCGAGCAGGGGCAGGGCTTCGTGTTCGAGGACAAGATCGTCGGCGGTGTCATTCCGCGCGAATACATCAAGCCGATCGAAGCTGGTATCCGCGAAGCACTTGAAGGCGGCATCCTGGCCGGCTACCCGATGGTGGACGTGAAGGTCGAGCTGGTGTACGGCTCGTATCATGAAGTCGACTCCAGTGAAATGGCGTTCAAGATCGCCGGCTCGATGGCCATCAAGGACGGAGCGCGCTCGGCCGGTGCCATCATCCTCGAGCCCATCATGAAGGTCGAAGTGGTGAGCCCCGAGAACTACATGGGCGACGTGCTGGGTGACCTCAGCTCGCGTCGTGGCAAGATCGGCGGCATGACGCAGCGCGGCGAGGCGCAGGTCATCGACGCCACCGTGCCGCTCTCCGAGATGTTCGGGTATTCCACGCGCCTCCGCAGCATGTCGCAGGGCCGTGCGGTGTACTCCATGGAGTTCTCGCATTACGAGGAAGTGCCGAAGTCGAAGGCCGAAGAGATCATCAACAAGCAGAAGCCGTAAGGCTGCGCTGATCACTAACAGGACGAGAGGAAGCAGTCATGGGCAAGGCAAAGTTCGAGCGCAACAAGCCGCATCTGAACGTGGGCACGATTGGCCACGTCGACCACGGCAAGACGACGTTGACGGCGGCCATCACGGCCATCCAGGCGAAGAAGGGGTTGGCGAGTGCGATGGCGTT
>JACMPK010000005.1 GCA_014377535.1 Gemmatimonadaceae bacterium | reverse complement strand
CAGAAGACACTCGAGGCGTTCGGCTATCGTGTCGTGGTCGCGCCGAACGGCGTTGAAGCGGTGGCGATCTACACCCATCGTCGCGACGAGATTGCCGTGGTCCTGACCGACATGATGATGCCGGTGATGGACGGGGCGGCGCCGGTCCGGGCGGTGCGGGCGATGAACCCGGACGTGCGCATCGTGGCCACGAGCGGTTTGATGAACCACCTGACTGGAACCGGCGCCGGTCTCGGGGTCACGCACTTTCTGGCGAAGCCGTATGCGGCAGACGCGCTGCTCACGGTGCTGCATGACTGTGTGCACAACCTGCAGTGTACCGCGGCCGCGCGCATGGCCGCCGCGACGGTGGCCGCGCGATGACGCGACCGCCGTGCGCGCCAGTGCATGTGTCGATCTCGCTGACAGGCAATGTCAGCGCGCTCGGCATGGATTGCAAACCTAATCTGAAGCGCTGACGAAACGCGCCGCACTGGGCGACCTGGTTGATCGAGACGCCCGACCCATTCACCAGCTCGCAAATCAGCGACAGCAAAACGTCGTGCCGTCATCGCGCGCAGACCAGCGCGCCGCGGCCAGCTGAACATGATGACAGATTTCATCCTCGTCGAGCGCGCGACGGTCGTCGCTTCCACACCGCACCAGGAACCCCATTCATGTCGCGTCTAAAAAATCTTTCGCACGGCGTCCAGGCGCTGGCACTCGTCATCACGGTCGCCCGCGCCTGTCCGCTTGTCGCGCAGGCACCGTCGTCCGTGTCGCAGCAGTCGTCTGGCCCGGTCATCACCGCCGCCGGCCCATCGTTCGTGGTCCAGGCACCGACGTTCATTGCGCCGTCGCGCATGGAGATGAAGGCGCTGTTTGAAATCGACGCCGGCGGCGGTGACACGCTCAAGGTGAACGAGCAACTGGTCACCATGGCACGCTTCTTCAACATCCATGTGCGTAACGGTGTAGCCGAGAGCCGACTCAAGGCGGCCGCCGTCTTCCATGGCGCAGGCTGGACGGCACTCCTCTCCGACTCGGCATTCGCGGCACGCTTCGGAGGCACGCTGAATCCCAGCCGCAAGCTCGTGCAGGAATTGCTGGCGCATGGTGCACAGCTGGTGCTGTGCGGACAGACCGCCGGTGCGAGGAGCATCAGTCGCTCGGAGTTGTTGCCCGGCGTGAAGGTGTCCACGTCGGCAATGATGGCGATGCTGGCGCTGCAGAACGACGGGTACCGCTACATCCCGTGGTGAACGGTGTCGGGTGAACCGGACAAAGCAAGGTGACAATGCAATAGATCGCGTCATGTGCACCTCGTTGCCAACCGTGCGACGCATGCTCGAGGAGCGCACATCGCGGCTCACCGCCCGTCGCGCGATCGACCCAGCCGGATGGGCCAGGCGGGTGCCAGTCCGGCGTTGATGCCCCAGCGTCGGTCAGTCGCAAGGCCTCGGGCGACATCGACGCGAAGTGCGGCCCACGTCAGACCTGCCAGTTTGATGCGAAGCCCGGCGCCGCCATCCACGTATGTCTGTGCGCGCATCGCCGCATTCGCGGACGACAAGATCCGCGCTGCGTCGAGAAAGACGCCGGCACCGATCGTGACAGGACCGCGTGTCAGAATGTCGCGGTCACCGGCGGCGCCGCCGTGCACGACCGTCCGCGCCGTGCGTGCGGTGGGCAGTACGCCGCTGACGATGAATGGATGCGCCCGGAGCGGAATGTCGCGAGCGAGATCACCACCCGCGATTGGTTGAAGGCCGATCGGTGTCGCAGCTCCGGTCCAGTCGGCTCCGAGTCGGAATGACCAGATGGTGCGCCATCGATCGGGCGGCGGCGTCAACGCGGTGCGAATGCGCAGCCGGTCATATGCCGCCGACGCGTGGAGAGGCGCCGCGTGCTCGACCTCGGCCAGCAATGCCATGCGATCGCGCTCGTCATGCAGGCCCACGCCTGACGAGAGCGCGATGAAGTCACCGCGCCCGGTCCAGGTTTCGATGCGCGCTCCGGCCAGCAGTTCGATGCCCGGCTGGACCCAACCAGCGATGCTGACGGCCGACGCCTCCCGCTGCTCATCGATCGCACGTCCGGCAAAGCGGTACGTCTCCCAGCTGCGCTGCAGTCGCACGATGACCGGTACGCCGAGTCGCGCAGGGATGGCGAGCGAGAGCACGACGCGCGGGTCGGCGTT
>JACMPK010000061.1 GCA_014377535.1 Gemmatimonadaceae bacterium | reverse complement strand
GAACTGGATGCTCAATGGCTGGACACCTGCCGATCTCGTTGCGCGCGGCTTCGAGGCACGTGACATCGAGATCGTGCGACGCCGGCTGGAAAGCACGCACTGGAAGCGTCGCCTGCCGACCGTGGCACTGATTGGGCCCACGGCGATCGGCGAGAGTTACCTGCGACCGGTGGACTATTGAGCGGCGACGTCGCAGTCCTCAGGCGTCGCTTCCGGGAGCGACGGACGCGCGTCGCAGTGTGCGTGGCGCTGCTGGCCGTGCCGCTGCTCGCCTCGCCAATCGTCGCGCGGCCGATCACGGTGCGCGATGGCGCCGGACTCGTGGTCACGCTGAAGGCGCCGGCCCGACGCGTCGCATCGCTGATCGGATCGACGGTGGACATCATGATCGCGCTCGGCGCGGCAGATCGCGTCGCGGCGCGCACGCGTTACGACACCGCGACGGCAGTGCGGCGCGCCGCCGACATGGGGGGCGGCATCGATCCGAGTGTGGAAGTGCTGATCTCCGCCCGGCCGGACCTGTTCATTGCCTGGAATGGCCAGTCCGCGACGCCGGTCGTGAGCCGCATGCGCGCACTCGGCGTGCCGGTCTACCTCGTGGACACCAAGGACACGTTGGCGATGTTCGCAACCATTCGCGACCTTGGCGCGCTGCTCGGCATGGCCCCGAAGGCGACGGCCGCGGCAAACACCCTGCGCGTCGAGTTGCGTGCGGTTCAGGCGCAGGTCCGCACCCGACCGCGTGTGAAGGCGGTGTATGTGATCAGTCGTTCACCGGTGATCATCGCAGCGGCGAAGAGTTACATGGCCGAGTTGATCAGCGTCGCGGGCGGAGACAATCCGTTCAACGATGTGGCAGGCGAGTTCCCCACGCTGTCGCTCGAGGCGTTCATTGCGCGCGATCCCGACGTGCTGATCATGGGGCGACGCGATGGCGGCGGCACGCAACTCGCGCGGCTTCGCGAAACGCCCGGGTGGCGAGACTTGCGCGCGGTGAAGCGAGGTGCGGTGATCGAGGTTGATGGCGAGCAGTGGGGCCGCCCGACGCTGCGCAGCGGGGCGCTGGTGCGAGACGTGGCCGCGCAACTTCGGCTCGTCACACCGTTGACGGGCATCACGAAATAGTCGCGGCGGCTCGTCGCGCTACGCCGCTTCCGCCGCTGCCCACGCGAGGCTCACCGCGCGCCGCGCCGTGCGCTTGAGCGTGCGGTTCACGGCCCGCGCATAGCGGATGAAGTTCTCGCCGGCTGACGGCCAGCGGGAGAAGAAGTCCTGCGGATGCTGGTCGGCTTTGAGGCGGTTGCATGGGCCGCAGGCGACGACGAGGTTGCCGGGTTGTGAGCGCCCACCGCGCGCGATGGGCTGCACATGATCGAGCGTGGCGTCGGTATACGGCATGTCCCAGCCGCAGTAGACGCAGCGATGATCGCAATCGCGGTACGCGGCGGTCTTGAGCGCGCGGCGGACGGTCGGCGCGAGGCTGTCTCGACGCTCAAACCGTTCGAGGCGCGGCTCGCGTGCAAGGGCGCGACGCAGGTGATGATGGTGCCAGAAGGCGGTCATCGTGCCACCGCCGCACAGAATCCGAAGCGCAGTCCTGAACGAATCATCGACAGCCCCCGATGGCTGATGGACGTTCACGTGCACGTGTCTCTGAGCAACAGGATTGAACCCGTGCGCGACTTGCGCAAGTCCTTCACCGAGTCGGTACCGACTGGTCACTGAGCGCGACCAGTCGGCGATGGCGTACCCGTCCGTCACGCCAGCACGCGACTCACACGTCGTCCGTACTCCGGCGCGCGTGGCGCACCGCAGACTCGCGTACCCGCATCGGGTCGTGCAGCGCCGTGAGCACCTGCGCTGCCGTGGCGTCGAGTCGCTGACGCGACACCGGCGTGCCGCCGGTGAACGGCAGCGGAACGTCCCAGCCGTCGCCATGCATGCGCGGAATGACGTGCACGTGGTAGTGGAACACATCCTGGCCGGCCGCGCTGCCGCTGCTGACGAGCAGGTTCATGCCGTCGCAGCGGGTCACGTCACGGATCACTTCGCCCAGCCGCCACGCCACGTCAAACAAGTGCTTGCCCAGTGGTCCGGGAATGTCTTCCAGTGAGGCGTAGTGCTCGCGTGGGACGACGAGCGCGTGCCCGCGGTTCACCGGCTGGATGTCCATGAACGCGATCGAGTCCGCATCCTCGTAGCAGATGGAGACTTCACCTGCGCCCTTGATCAGGTCGCAGAACACGCAAGACGACGTTGGCACGAAGAAATTCCTAGGAAATGGTGGGAATAGACGGCGCATCGGTCGCCGCGACGGCGGCTCGACTCGGGCACGTGGCACGGTGACGAAAGTGCTTGTCAGAAGAGACAGCGACAACCACCGCCTGACCAGTTCCATGCCGACGCGGCGGCTGCAGGCCGAGGTCGGGCGGGCTGCAGTGAAGGGGGCGAGGTGATGGACGGCCGGCCACGACCTGTCAGAGCCGTGCACCGTATGGGCGGTGTCGAGTCCGAGTAGCTTGCCATCAGCGACGCCTGACCAGATCTGCCCCGTCGCCATCACCGCCTGCGTCATGACGAGCACGGCGTTCTACCTTCCGACCGAGACACGGGATGACTTCCCTGGCCACGTCCGAGACATATACCGCCGGGCTCACCCGCGCGCAGCTGCTGGCGGCGTACCGCACCATGCTCCTCTCGCGTCGTGTGGACGACAAGGAGGTGCAGCTCAAGCGCCAGAACAAGATTTTCTTCCAGATTTCGGGGGCCGGCCACGAGGCGGTCCTCACGGCCGCCGGCATGGTGCTGCGTCCAGCGCACGACTGGTTCTATCTCTACTACCGCGACCGCGCGCTCTGCCTGCAGCTGGGCATGTCCGCCGTCGACATGCTTTACTCGGCGGTCGGTGCGGCACAGGACATCAATTCCGGCGGTCGGCAGATGCCCAGCCACTGGGGCAGCGCGGCGCTGAACATCGTGTCGACGTCGTCCCCGACGGGCACGCAGTTCCTGCAGGCCGTAGGCTCCGCTGAGGCCTCGATGCGGAACCGGCTGCTGGGCGGAGAGCACACGGACGAAGTGACGCTCGTCACGACCGGAGAGGGCACCACGTCACAAGGCGAGTTCTGGGAGTCGCTGAACACGGCCTGCAACCTCAAGCTGCCGGTCGTCTACCTGGTCGAGGACAACGGCTATGCGATCAGCGTGCCGGTGGAAGTCGGCACGGCTGGGGGATCGATCTCGAAGCTGGTCAAGGGGTTTCCGGGTCTCTACATCCAGGAAGTGGATGGTTGCGACCTGATCGCCAGTTACGAAGTGATGCAGCGCGCGGTGCAGTATGCGCGCGAGCATAACGGGCCGGCATTCGTGCACGCGAAGGTGATCCGTCCCTATTCGCACTCGCTCTCCGACGACGAGTCGATGTACCGCCTCGCCGAGGAGCGCGACGCGGAAGCCGAGCGTGACCCGCTGCGCACCTTTCCGGCCTGGCTGCAGGAACACGGCTTCGCCACGGCCGACGAGCTGGCCGCGATCACCGAAAGCGTGGACGCCGAGGTGCTGAAGGCGACGGATGATGCGCTTGTCGCGCCGCAGCCTGACGCGAGTACGGTGTACTTCGGCGTGTACTCGCCCGACGTGGATCCGACCGGCGAACAGTTCGACACCGAGGACGACCCGCAGTTCAGCGGCACCGAGACCACCATGGTCGAGCTGCTGAACCAGTGCATGAAGGACGAGATGCGCCGGAACGGCCGCATCGTGATGTTCGGCGAGGACGTGGCCGATGCGAGCCGCGCCGAGGTGCTGGACCGCGTGAAGGGCAAGGGCGGCGTGTTCAAGGTGACGCACGGCTTGCAGAAGGAATTCGGCGGCGCGCGCGTGTACAACTCGCCGCTCGCCGAGGCCAACATCGTCGGGCGCGCGATCGGGCTGGCGCTGCGCGGGTTCAAGCCGGTGGTCGAGATCCAGTTCTTCGACTACATCTGGCCGGCGTACATGCAGATCCGTGACGAACTGGCGACCATGCGCTGGCGCTCGAACAACGCCTTCGCGGCACCGGTCGTGATCCGCACCACGTACGGCGGCTACATCCGCGGCGGTGTGTACCACTCGCAGACTGGCGCCTCGCTGTTCACGCACACACCTGGCTTGCGGGTGGTCTGCCCCAGCAATGCGCTGGACGCCAGTGGCCTGCTGCGCACGGCGATCCGGTGCGAGGATCCGGTCATTTTTCTCGAGCACAAGCACCTCTATCGCCAGACGTACAACAAGGCGATGAACCCGGGTCAGAACTTCATGATCCCGCTCGGCAAGGCGCGTGTGGTGCGCGAGGGCACCGACGTGACGGACGTGACGTACGGCGCCACGGTGCAGCGCGCCCTCGCCGCCGCCAACCAGATGGCCGATGAGGGGGTCAGCGCGGAGGTGATCGACTTGCGCACGCTGTCGCCGTGGGATCGCGAGACGGTATTCGCCAGCATCCGCAAGACGAACCGCGTGATCGTGGGCTACGAGGATTCGATGTCGTGGGGCTACGGCGCCGAGATCGCCGCCGCGGTCGCCGATGAGTGCTTCGCGTACCTCGACGCACCGGTGATGCGCGTGGCGAGCGCGGACACGTTCGTGGGTTACGCGCCGCAGCTGGAAGACGCGACACTGCCGCAGCAGGAGACGTTCCGGCAGGCGTACCGGAAGATCGTGTCGTACTGAGCGTCGATTTCTGATGTGTAAAGCGCCCGGCGTCGAATCGTGATGCCGGGCGCTTCGTGTGTTCGTTCGCATGCGCCATCGTTCATGACGCACACGCCATCACGGGTGCGGAACGGTCTGCGGCGATCGTTGAAATCTTCTGCGTCGGTGTCGCCCGATGTTCACTTGACTGTGAGGGCACAGGTGGCCGCATGGCACAGCTGCCCGCTACGGCTGCAGACGCGGTCGCAGCAGGCGGCTCATGTCCGTGACACGGAAGCCAGGCGGAATGCGAAAGGCAGAGCTGTCCACCGTTTCTCGCCGCGGGGCCGAGATCGACGCGCGGGTCTCGCTGCGCAACGTGTCGGTGCCGGAAATCGTGACGGCCAGTGTCGTGCTGCGGACAGGAAAGCCGCGAAGAGGCGACGTGCTCGCTGCGAGGAGTGCGCGACGAACCTCGCCGGGCTGCCCGAGCGATCGCACGAACTGCTCGGCGAATGCACGGAAGCCGGGATCCAGCCGATCGATGTCGCGGCTGATGTCCAGCGTGATCACCTGCTCGTTGCGGATGCTCCGCTGCACGTTGGTCGCGGCGACCTGCAGGGTGTAGCGCTGATCGAGCTGGTGGCGCTGGGTGGAGTAGGTCGCGAGTGGCTTGCCCTTGCCCAGCAAACGTGTGCGGCTGCTGACGTCGGACACCGTGAGCCGCATGCCGCCCGGAGGCCCGCCGGATAGCAGCGAAGCAAGATCGGCAGAGGCAGCCTGAAGGATCTCGCGGCGCGCGGGATTGATGATCGAGATCACGCTGTCGGCGGCACGCACGAGCAGTACGCCATTCTCGCCGGCCAGCCGTTGCATGGGACCGCTGCGCACGCTGATGCGCGCGATGCCGCGCCATATCTTCACGTCGTACGTCATGTCGGCGCCCTGCACCGGCTTGCCTGCCGTGGTGGTGCTCACGGTATAGCGGAACGACCACCCTGTGGGTGCGGGCGCTTGCGCACCAGCGGGGCTGACGCCGCCGATCGATAGTGCCGCACCGACGGCGAGCCCCGCATGCAGGCGTCGCCAGCGGACAGCCACCTGATTCCGCGTGTCGACTCGCGTCCTAAGCACCGCCGGAGACGTCACGACAGCTCGTCGACCAGGATCTCGCCGTCGATCATTCGGAACTTCTCGCTCTCGTCCGTCTGCGCGAACACAGCGAACGACGCGCGCGCGCCGCGACGGAGCACGCCATCGGGATCAGGCATCGCCACGACCTTTGCACCGCGCATGTCGATCACGCGCGCGTCAGCACCGGCGAACTTCCGCACCTCGGCGCTCGATGCCACCAGCGCCAGGCGCTCGCCCGACACGATCATCGCGTCGGCCACCGGACGCCGCGCGTCGCCGGTGCGAATACGCCCGTTCACGAGCACGAGCGTGACCGGCATCACATCCGCGGTCACGTCAGCCCTGCCGTCGATCCATGGAATCGCGCAGGTCGAGCAGGATCTCGAAATACAGCTGCTCGCGACGGTAGGCGAAATCGAGCGCCACCATCTGCGACGGATCTTCCGACGCGCGTGCCCGATCGAAGGCTTCCTTGTACATCTCTTCCAGGTTCGTCAGAATGCGATCACGAGTGCGTGCCATGCGGTTGGTTTCCAGTGTATGGGACGTGAGACGCGGAATGTCCCGCACATCATCCAGCGATGCCGCGGGGCCGTCGGGATCGTAAATCAGCTTGCGCGCGGCCTCGAGAAAGGTGCGCCGTGGATCAGGAAACTCGACCATCGTGAAACGCGAGGAAATTTTCGAAAGGGACGAATGGCGCTGCGTATACTGCGGAGAGCAGTTCGCGGCGTCGGCGCTGACCGTGGATCACGTGCAGCCGCAGGTGCGCGGCGGTGACAACTCTGGCGGCAACGTAGTGACCGCCTGTGCCACCTGCAATTTTCGCAAGGGACACCGCCGGCTGGTCGACTTCCTGCTGGACGAACCCGCTGCGCTCGCAAACTTCCGGCAGCTCGCGCGTCACGTCTGGCCACGCCACATCCGCACGCTGGACGAGGCGCTGCGGGCCGGCGCTCGTCGCGCTGATAGTCACGACGACTCGCCCAGGCGATGAAACACGAGCTCCTCCACGACGCGGCCATGCTTGAGGTGCTCGACCACGATCCGCTCCAGCTGCGCTGACGTGACGTTCGCGTACCAGATCCCGTCGGGGTACACCGCGATGATCGGTCCGGCGGCGCAGACGCCGAGGCAGGGCGTCTCGCCCCGCTTCACACGATCCGGCCCGAACAGCAGGTCTTCGCGCTGCAGCAGCCGCGCCAGCTCGGCATAGATTTGTCGCCCCTTCTTCTCGGGCGAGCAGTACGAGCCGGTGCAGACGAGCACGTGCCGCGAATACGGGTCCATCCGTGGAAGCATCAGGTCAGTGCCGGAAGAGTGCGAGCAGGAGCTCGAGCACGATCAGCAGCACGATGGCGACTTCCAACGCCTCGCTGCGTGCCGATTGCTGCTCGTCGTTCAACATCGAGTAGGTCTCGCGAATGATCGCGAGCTTGCGGTCGATGCCCGCGCGCCACGCGCGCCCGCGGAAGAGCTCGAGCGCGGCGGCGTAGATGCGCGCGAGATACACGTCGTCCGTCACCTTCAGCGCATTCTCGACACGTTCCACCAGCTCGGTACTGTCGGCCACGGTGCGCTGCAACTGCGCGAGCAACGGGGCATAGCGGCGGCTCAGCAGCCCACGCACCCCGGGCCGCACGGCCTCGATGCGGTCGTACATGCGCGGCAGCTCGGCATCCAGCGTCGCATCGTAGAAGCGGAGCTCGAGTAGCTGCGCATTTGCGAACTCGAGGATGAACTGCACGTCGGTGTCCACCGGCGATGGATCGACGATCAGCGCATTGTCCCACGTGAGGATGGCAAGATCCTCGGAGGTATAGCTGAACCGGTGCGGCAGCAGTTCGCGCATCGCCTCCACGCTGAGCGTGCGACGGTCG
This sequence comes from Gemmatimonadaceae bacterium, assembly GCA_014377535.1. GTDB lineage: Bacteria > Gemmatimonadota > Gemmatimonadetes > Gemmatimonadales > Gemmatimonadaceae > JACMLX01. The sequence continues at coordinate 3,063 of JACMPK010000061.1, read as the reverse complement.
TTCAGGAGCAGCGGCGAAAGCAGCGTGTCGTGCAGCAGCGACGGCAGCGCGGGCTGGCCCTGCAGGTCCGTGAGCCGCGCCACACGGTAGACGATGTAGTCCTCCGTCTGCTCGGCGATGGCGGGGCGCTTGATGCACTCTTCGAGACGGTTCACGAGGTGGCCAAGCCGGTTGTCGAGCAGCTGGGGAATCACGCTGGCGCTGTCGAGCATCTCGCCGAAGTCGATGAAGCCGTTCCAGCTGATGCCCGGCGGCGCGGGCACCCTGGCACGCATGCTCACCACGCCGAAGTCGAAGATGCGCGCACTGACCTCGACCGTGAGTCGCTCGCGACCCAGCACCACGTCGTCGCAGCCAAGGATGACCGTGATCGGCGGATTCGGAATCTGCAACGCCTGCGCCTCCCCATGCACCGGCCGCACGCGCTCGGGGGCCTCGGTCGCCAGCAGTTCCAGCACGCGATCGAGCGAGATCTCGTAGCCGACATCGAACAGGCGGTAGACCACTGCATCGCCATCGACGCGCAGCGCGTCGCCCGACACCGCTGGCGTGGGACCCTGTGCGAGGGGCGAGAGGGCGTCGCGTGGCATACGGCAACTTACCCCGGATCGGCCGCAGACTTCCGTGCGCCCTAGCGCGAATGCTGCGCATCAGGCACGATACGAGCAGCGCCATCGCCTCCGACTCCATGTCGTGTGGGCAGAAAGGCGACTGTAACTGTCCCTGTTCCCGCTGATCCAGAAATGACATCTCCAGTACATGCCGCCGATCCCGCAGTCGCCGGGCGAGGCTACACAGCTCCCGAAGTGCTCGTCACCACCAGCTGGCTTGCCGAGCATCTTGGCGATGCAAACCTGCGCCTGCTCGAGTGCGACGAGGATGTGCTGTTGTACGACTTCGGGCACATTCCCGGTGCGCAGAAGATCGACTGGCACGCCGACCTGAACGACCCCGTCATGCGCGACTACGTCTCGCGTGAGCAGTTCCAGGCGCTCCTGCGCCGGCTCGGCATCGACAATGACACGCTGGTCGTGTTCTATGGCGACAAGAACAACTGGTGGGCAGCCTATGCATTCTGGGTGTTTCAGTTGTTCGGCTTCAGCAACGCCCGCCTGCCCGACGGCGGACGCCTGAAATGGGAGACGGAACAGCGTTCCCTCATCACGGAACGCAGTGACTTTCCGACGTCGACGTTCGTGGCCAGTGAGCGCGACGACGCGCGTATCCGTGCCTTTTTACCTGATGTGCTCGCGCACTCCAAGGCGCATGGGCAGATGGTGGACGTGCGCTCCACGCCCGAGTACACGGGCGACAAGCTGCACATGCCCGAATATCCTCAGGAAGGTGCGATGCGTGGCGGACACGTACCGGGCGCACGCAGCGTGCCGTGGGCGCGTGCCGCGAACGCGGATGGCACGTTCAAGTCGGCCGACGAGCTGCGTGCCATTTATGAAGGCGAGCAGCAGCTGACGCCGGATGCTCCGACCATCACGTACTGCCGCATCGGCGAGCGTTCGAGCCACACCTGGTTTGCCCTGACCTACCTGCTTGGCTACGGTGACGTGAAGAACTACGACGGCAGCTGGACCGAGTATGGCAACGCGGTCCGCACGCCCATCGTCACCGGCACCGCTCCCTTGGCGACCACATGAGCCAACCCACTGACACCCCGAAGCCTGCCGCCATCATCCATCTCGACTGGGGCGGCGAGCGAACGTTCGACACCGGTCGTCCCGGTGGGCCGACCATGCGGCTCGATGCGCGCGGCACCGCAGGGCAGAGCCCCGTAGATGCCGTGATGAGCGCGCTGGCCGCCTGCACGGCGGTAGACGTGCTGGACATCCTCGAGAAGCGTCGCACGCCACTCTCGTCGCTGTCGATCGACGCCGTCGGTGCGCGCGCGGAGACGGTGCCGCGTCGCATCGTCGCGGCGGAACTCACATACCACATGAGCGGCGACGGTGTCGATCGAGTGCATGCGGAGCGGGCCATCGAGCTGGCGTTGACCAAGTACTGCAGTGTGCGCGAGTCGCTCGACTCGGCACTGCCAGTGCACTACCGCGCCGTGATCAACGGCGAGGAAGGCATGCTGCTGCTGGCCGGCGCCGAACCCGCTGGCGCCTGAACGTCGGCATGGCGGTGCGCATGTGGAGCACATGCGCACCGATGCAATGCCGTGCGGTTCCTCCAGTGTGCTGCGATCAGGCAGGCCGCGGCCACCATCACGAGCAGCATCTCGGGCACTGACGGCTGCATTCGCAGCACGCGCGTGAGCACGAGAATACCGATGCCGACCGAGAAAAGCACGAGCGGCGCGCGCAGGTGATGCCGCCGGAAGCCCGGGACAAGGGCAACGACACCGATCACAGTCGACAGGCCAAGGAACGCCCAATCGATCCAGTGTCCGCTGATCAGCGAGACTGCAGGCAGCACACCGAGCAGCAATGCCACCAGTGCGCAGTGCACGGCGCAGGCGAACGACGCCGTGGCGCCCACAACATCAAGCGTGTGGCGAGCCTGCGGGCTGTGCTCGAAGTTTGCCATCGTGGCACGTCGGAGGAGGAACGGATGGTCAGTGCCGCGTCGGGCGTCGAATTCGCCATTCAGGACGGGGCGACTGATACCGGCAACTGATACACGACTATCAATAAATCCACTCGCCTTCTGATTTGCAAGCGATCTTATCGCGCCACACACGAAGTATCATGAGGGGCTGTCATCTCATTACTGCGTCGGCTAGGTTTCGCGGCTTGCCGGGAACCAGTCATCCTGGCGCGTGACCCTAAAAGACGAGTCAGTAGCCATGAAGGACGGTATTCATCCCGCGTATCACCCGGTGATCTTCAAGGACGCCTCGTCGGGTTTCGCGTTCGTGACCCGCTCGACGCAATCCAGCGAGCAGATGATGGAATGGACCGACGGCAAGTCGTATCCTGTCATCACAATGGAAATCACCAGCCATTCGCACCCCTTCTACACGGGTCAGCAGCGCATGATCGACACGCAGGGTCGTGTCGATCGCTTCAAGAAGCGCTACGCCCGATAGTCGGTGTTGCAGTGACG
>JACMPK010000060.1 GCA_014377535.1 Gemmatimonadaceae bacterium | reverse complement strand
GGAGTGATCCCGCTGACGGGCTGTCGACGACGGTCAGCAAGAACGTTCAGCTATTCGGCGCACGCGCCAAATCGGGCACGCGCTGTGCGAGGACCAGACTGTCATTGGTCGCCACCGTGCACTCGTTGGACAGCGCTGAGCAGGCGGCGGCGCCCTCGAAAATCTGAATGCTGACGGGACCGTCGGTATTGAGCTCCGGCAGGTCTCCGCCCGGCGCCAGCGTCTGGGTCGTCAGGCGCAACGTCCCGGCGTCGACAAGCGCATGTGCGGTGTGACCACTGCGCGCGAGGAGTGCCGGGTCGAGCATCCGTTCGTCCTGCGTCGGTGATGCGGGAGTAAATGGGCCTCTGTCGTACGGTCCAGCGATGGCATGGAAGTGCGCCTCTGGAATCTGTCGCGTGCTGCCGTTCTCGGCGGAATGTGCCCCGCCTGCGCGGCTCACTCGAGCTGCATTACGCGAAATCTGCACGATACGAATCAGCGGAAACGAGTCACGGATCGTCCCATGAAGCATCAGGGCAGGCGCAGTCGTAACGTACCACCACTGACGTATGTCACCGTACTCGTCAACGACATGATGAGCCGTGCGCTCCTGCGCGACGCGCCCTTCACTCATGCTGGCGGTTCGCTCAGCGCCAATGCGTGAATGGCCGCCACGATCTCCGCGACCCGCGCTCCACGGTGCGCGGCGGCCCGCGCACTTCGCGCGGAGTGATATGCAGCATTCCCTCCAATACGTCCGGAGCAACCCTGCCATTCAGTGTGTCCCCAGAAGTTGGAGGGCAACCACGACTCGTTCACTAAAACGATGCTGTTCCTTGCGTTACCTCGCAGAACCTCGTGCAACCGGATTGGAGGACGCCACCCGGCCAGCGGAGCGGTCAGGGCATTGGAGGGAGCCCTGACAAGCCCTTCGATACCCTCAGGCGGCGTATTCACGGTGCGTCCTCCAATACCGCCAGCATCTGCGCAACGCAGCTCGGCATCACCGTCGAGCTCTGGGCCACGAGCGCGAGTGTGTACAGAGGATTATGCCGGCACGCGGCAACGGCAATTTCGTCGTACGCCCATGACGACCCCGGCACGCACACGCCGAGATACACGGGGGCAAGGCCGATCAGGGGCAGCGCACCGGCAGCCCGGTCTTTCGGCTTCGTGCCCGTCGCAACCGGGTCGGGTCCGCCGCCGACTTCATACCAGAGCGTTGAGGCGGCCCGGCGAGCGTCCCAGGCGGGCGGCACCGTCGGTCCCTACACCGTGCGCGTCCCGGAGCAGTCCTCGAAGCTGGTCGCCGACATGGAGCGCAGCCTGAGGACCGTCAGTGCTGGGTCACCCAGTGAATACATCCCTGTTGGCGCCGAGCGCGCGGCGCTCCTGCTTGCAGCGTACTACCGGCGTCGCGGCGAAGGTGAGAACGTCGCGCGCGTCATACGCGTGTACGGCGACGCCATCATCCGCATGGAGGGGAGCGCGGCCGCGACGGTGTATGTGCATGCCCTGCAGACCCTGCACGGCCAGCTGCTGCATTTCCGCCTGCGTGCTGATGCGGATGCGCTGAATGATCGCATCCGCGTGGCGGGGATCGCCTCGGCGGCCGAGATGAAGCCCATCACCGTGGAGAGGTCGATCCCGCGGGCCGAGGTGGAAAAGTTCGTTGAGGGCGTCCTGATGGGCAACGCGAGGGAGGTCCTCGTCCGCATCGCGCTGGAGTTCCTGCCGCGGAGGGCGCAATTAGTACCTGCGCTCCGGCAGTTGCAAGAGTCGGCCGCCTTGCTCGCCATGATGCCGAAATCCATCACCGACAGCTTTGGTCGTACCGTGGCGGTCGTCGGACCGGCGAGCACCGATCCAGAGGGAAGGTACATCGATCACTTGAGCCTTCGTTTCGGCTTGAGCGTCCCGTAGCTGCGCGAGATCATGCGTCGCGGTGTTGATGGCCACACGAGCCCTGCTGCTGACGCGGCGCAGACCGTTGCGACCGCGCCGCGATTCAGCCGCGACGACGTCCTCGCACATCTTTTCGCGAGCCCGTGCTTCTCATCAGAGCGACGCCCGCTCTTAGAGGCAGCCGTCGATGCGTATCTGCGCGGTGACGCCGTGGTTGACATCCACCTACTTGTACCGCAGATCGAGCAGGCGGTCCGGCAAGCTGCGATCCTGGTCGGCGCGCCGATTTACGCGCCACGGAAGGGTGGTGGGCTGAACTTGCGCACGTTGGACGAATTGCTACGCGATGCCACGCTGACTGGCGCGCTGTCCGAGGACATCACGACATACCTTCGTGCGTTGCTCACGGATGCACGTGCGTGGAACATCCGCAACAAGATCTGCCACGGCATGGCGGACCAAGACTCGTTCAACATGCTCGTTGCGGATCGTGTGTTGCACGCGGCGCTGACTATCGCGCTGCTGCAGGAAGACAATCACGGCGATGGCCAGACGTCTCCGCGAGTCCGAGGCTGCGATGGACCGCAAGACTGTTGAGGTTCCGTGTTGAAGCATCTGATATGCCGCACCGCAATGACGACATCGGCTGCGACGGGCGGCATTTCGTGATGATCAGCAACAGGGCTGGCGGCGAACCGGAGACCGTCGTCGTACTCAACTGTACAAACAGTCTCATCGATACGGTGCGTGCGGCCGACAGTGCGCATTGACGTCGTGGGCGTCGCGACTGTCGCGGACGTGCACGGCTCCACGGAGGCGCGGAAAGCACTCTCGGCTACGCGACTACGCGACTTAAATAATCCTGCGCATGTCGCGGTCGCGTACGCTTCGGCCGTGTGCCGGTTTGTTGATCGTCCAACGTCGGGGAACGAATCGCGATTGCATCGGTTAGCAGGGTGTCGATGATCGCGCCGATGTCACTCTGCGGATCAATCGACAGCATCAGTTCGCCGTTACCATCGTCCTGATGCCGCGCAGTGCCCCTGCGTACCGACGTCGCACATGGCGTGAAGCATCCCTCCCGTTCGTGTACCTCACACAAAGCCAGGTGGATCAATGAAGGACATCATCGACACGGCCGTTGCCGCAGGCACGTTCAAGACGCTGGCCACCGCATTGACGACCGCAGGACTGATCGACACGCTGAAAGGTCCAGGGCCGTTCACCGTGCTGGCACCAACCGATGAGGCGTTCGCGAAGATCCCGGCCTCCGACCTGAAGGCGCTGCTCGCCGACAAGGCACAGCTGACGGCCGTGCTCACGTATCACGTCGTGGCCGGCAACGTGCCCGCCGCAACGGTGACGACGCTGCACGAAGCGACGACCGTCGAAGGCAGAAAAATCATGATCAAGGTTGAGGGCGGCAAGGTCGTGCTGAATGGAACGAGCCATGTGACCGCCACCGACATCGCCGCATCAAATGGCGTGATTCACGTCATCGACACGGTCCTGATGCCGCCCGTAGCTGCGGCCGCAGCGCACTGATTGCAACCAGACTCCGGCGCGGCTGAATACTGCCACGCCGGAGTCTGGTTGGCGAGTATTGTTCATCATGGCGGAGCCCGCCTGCCTTTGCGCGATGCGTCGCCTCCGTCGGTCGCCAGCTGTGGAGGAGAATGTCACTGCTTGAGAAGGTCCGGTCCGCGTGTGCTTGCGATATCCATCCTGCGGCGTCCGTTGCTGCCGTCTCGAATCGCAGCACGCGCGCCGCCACTCGCGGCATTGGCGCGCTTGTCGTACCGCAAGGTCTCAATAGCGTGTGCGGCCAAGCTGTCCGCGAGCAGTCAGTATGCGTTCGATCCAGAGGGCATGCCGACGGTGTTCTCGTTGCGGTCGGTCGGGCCGGAGCCTGCGATGACGAGTGCGAGCGGATGTGCGCCGGCACCAGTCGGGAGCTGGAGCGCTCAGGCTAGGACGCCCGTTGACGTCGTGAGCGTCACCGCCTCGGTTGTGTGCGCATGGACG
>JACMPK010000059.1 GCA_014377535.1 Gemmatimonadaceae bacterium | reverse complement strand
CGGCGGCTCGTCGTTCCATGCGGAGGCAAACGCCTCGTCGAGCGACTGGTCCGGCACGACAGGGACATTGGCGAAGGACGCAGGAACGAGCGATGAATCGAACGAGCCGACATCCCTCAAGTCCTCATACTGCAACGTATTGGCAGCGTCTGCCTGAAGTGATGCCTGAGACTCGGCCTGCGCCACGATGCGTCGCAGGTCGGCAATCTTGCGGCCGATGACCTCATCATTGGGCGACAGGCTCTGCAACACCACGTAAATGTCGAGCGCCTGCTTTACGTAACCCTGCTGCTCGTACAGCACAGCCATGGTCTCGGTCATGAATTCCGGCGTTGACACGCCTGCATTCGTCGGCTCGTCGTCGTTCCACGACGCGTTCTCGTCGGCAGCCAGCGCAGAAATTGCTGGTGCGACGCGCGGTGTGGCCATGGGCACGGCCAACAGCGGCGCGGCCTGAGCAGGCAGTGACGACGGCGTGTCCCGAGCCTGTGCGGTACGCCAGGACGCAAAGCTTGCCAGCGCGCTGAAGCCGGGGTGTGAGAGCAGTGCATCATCGACCGGCGACAGCGCAGTGCGTGGCGCGACCGGAACGGCCGAGCCATCGGACGATGATTCCGGACCTTCGCTCGCCACCCAGTGGATGTGTGTTGCAGCGTGCGCCTCGGTCGGCGGCGCGGTGAGCGGCGGCAGGTCGGCCATCGTGTCGAGATCATCGAACGAAAAGCCCACGCCGACCGCATCACCCGACATGTCGCGCGGGACAAATCGCTCGAAGTCCGTACCAGTCGGTACAGGCGTTTCGTTGTGCATGCGCCCTGCTGGCGTCGCGGCAGCACCTGACGGCGTTTCCACCGTGTCGAGTTCGGGATCAACGCCAATCAGCGCCGCGAGGTCGAACGTCTCGAGTGGAGCAGGCTCGAGCGGGGGAAGTGTGCCGGATGGTTCTGAGCGGACATCGCGTACGGTCTCGACGGACGGAGCGGAGACGATTGCTCGCAAACCCGGCGGCGTGACGTCGTCGAGCGCAGCGTCGGCTATGAAGCCACGAGTGGGTGCTGCGCTTGCCGTAGCCTGCGCGTCCATGGCATGCAGGATCGCCCCGATTTCCGCATTCTGCGGATCCGCAGCGAGCACCCGCGAATACCACCGATGCGCGTCAGCCGAATCGTGCTGCGTTCGAGCGATGTCCCCAAGGTGGCGCAGCGCGATCAGGTTCTCGTCGTCGAGCTCGACCGAGGTCGTGAACACTTCACGCGCCGCCAGCAGGTCGCCCTTGTCGAAGTATGCGCGGCCAAGCACGATGTGGCCGCTCATGTGGCCCGGCTGCGACGGCAGATGCTCACGGCAGAGCGCGATTGCACGGTCGAGCTCGTGTGCGACGCGATACTCGTTTGCGAGCGGCACGAAGTAGCGCCGCGGGTTCTGCATGTACCTGGCTGTCAGCTCTTCCAGCCGTGACCCTGGCGCCATCGCGTCCTCGGAAATTTTCTGATCACGCGTCGCCGCAGCCCGGAACGCCCTGAGCTAGAAGATAGCCGACGGTGCATTCGAGCGTCAAATGCGATCTCATCACAGAAGTGCCGGTATCACTTGAAGTTGTGCCCTGTCCGGCCCTAACTTTCGAGGCTTATTCTCTCCCGCGGTCCAGGTCGTTCCCTCGAGGAGTTCCGTTCAGTGCTGCAGACGTTTCGCTCGTTCGGTAAGTACATCTTCTGGGGCCTCGCCGTGACGTTCATCGGCGGCTTCGTCTTCTATGAATCGTCAGGACTCTTCGGACGCGAATCCGGCCCGACGCTTGGCACGACGGTCGTTCGCGTCGACGGGCAGGACGTCGCGTACGGCGCGTACCAGCGTGCGCTCGAAGCGGCGGTCCAGCAGGAGGAACGACAGCGCGGTCGCTCGCTCACACTCGACGAGCGCGCGGAGGTCGAGAAGAAGACATACGACGAGATCGTGACCGAGATCCTTCTGGAGCAGGAGTACAAGAAGCGCGGCATCTCCGTAACGGAAGAAGAGATCGTCGAGTACGCGAAGTTCTCGCCGCCTCCGCAGTACGCCCAGCTGCCGGAGCTCCAGACGAACGGACAGTTCGACTTTGAAAAATACCAGCGCTTCCTGCGGAATCCGCAGGCGCGCCAGCAGGGCCTGCTGGCGCAACTCGAGGGGTATTACCGCACCGCGATCCCGAAGCAGAAATTGTTCGAGCAGGTCGCGGCCGGTGCCTTCGTCAGCGATGCACGCCTCTGGCAGATTTACCAGGACTCGCACGACTCGGCACAGGTCTCGTACATCGCGATGCGCCCGACGACGGCGCAGCCCGGCGAAATTACCGACGCACAGGCCCGCACCTTCTACGACGCACGCAAGACGGACTTCCAGCGACCGGCCCGCGCCGCCGTCTCCGTGATCGCGATTCCAATGTCCGTCACGGCGCAGGACACGGCCGCCACGCGCGACTCGATCGTGAAGCTGCGTGCGCAGATCGTGGCCGCCGCAGACCAGAAAGCGATATTTGCCGACCTCGCGACACGCATCTCGAACGACTCCGCATCTGCGGCCACCGGCGGTGATCTCGGCAAGAGCACCGGCGAGCAGTTCGTGCCGGAGTTCTCCGCGACAGCACGGTCGCTGGCAGTCGGCGCCGTGTCGCAGCCGGTGAAGACGCAGTTCGGCTGGCACCTGATCCGTCTCGATGCGAAGACGGGCGACACGCTCAGCCTGCGCCATATCCTGCTGGCCGTGACGATGAACGAGGCGGCAGCCAGCCGCGTGTCGAAGCGTGCCGACTCGCTTGCAACCCTTGGGGCAAGCGCCGACTCGCCGAAACGGTTCGACGACGCCGCGCAGAAGCTCGGCCTACCCGTCATGCGCGCCACGGCGGTCGAGGGTGAGCCGCTCACGATCGCCGGCCGCTATGTCCCCAATGTCAGCGCATGGGCGTTCAGCGGTCCGTCGGCTGGCGAGAGCAGCGACATGTTCGACGACCAGAGCGGCTACTACGTCGCGCGCCTCGACACGCTGCATGCCGACGGCGTCGCGTCGTTCGAGGAGGTGCGTGCCGACATCAAGGAGCGCCTCGCGCGTGACAAGGTGATGGACGAATTCATGACGCTCGGCAAGGCAATCACGCAGTCCGCCGCCACGGCGGGCTTCGAGCGTGCCGCGCAGCTGCGCGCGCTGTCGCTGTCAAAGACTCCCATGTTCGCCCGCACCATGCAGACGGAAGGCTTGGGTGGCTTCAACGAGGCAGTAGGCGCCGCATTCTCGCTGCCGATTGGTGCCGTCAGCCAGCCACTCCGCACCGTCGAAGGGGTGTTCGTGATTCGCGCGGACCGCCGAGTACTCGCCGATCGCGCCGGGTTCGAAAAGCAGAAGGAGCAGCAGCGCGGGCAGGTGCTGCGTGGCATGCGTGAGCAGATGGTGCGCGATTATCTCGAAGGACTGCGCAAGAGCGCGTCGATCGTCGACAGCCGCAGGAAAATCAACGCCGCCTCACGCCGCCAAAGCGCCACATGATGCATGACAGGCTCGTCGAGCGCTGAGCAGATTCAGCGCGACGTGAATGCAATGAGAAAGCGGGGCATCGAAGATCACTCTTCGGTGCCCCGCTTACGCAGTGTGGTGAAAAGCATTTCAAGCCTCTCCCGCCAGAAGGCCCGACACACGACCCGCAGCAATTACATCAGCCGCTTCGGCTCTGCGGTCGGATCATCGATGCGCGTCGGTGCTTCGGGTGCGCGGGCTGATTCAGCACGATAACCCGTGTCGGCGTCACGCACCGTCTTCTCCACGTCACTGATGTTGCGCTTGAACTGATTGATGCCCTTTCCCAGCGCGCCGGCGATCTCCGGAATCCGCTTGGCGCCAAACAATAACAGCACCAGCACCAGCACGATCATCATCTCGCCCATGCCCATTCCAAATGGCATCTGAAAACTCCTAGAAAAGGGATCGTGCGATGAGGTACGCGATCAGTACCCCGAGCAGACTCAGAAGGGACACATCGAAGGCGATGGGCCCAAGAGCAAACTTGAGGATGACCAAGTCAATCTGCAATGGACCAAGGCTCGGCGTGACACCAGTGGTCAGGAACTCCTTCACGCTGCCCGCCGGCAGAAAGCGCCGCGAGAACTGCGTCAGGAAACCACCAACGATAAATCCGCCCGACAGCACCATGGCATGAAATGCTGGACGATGGCGAGAGGACCCGCCTCGCGATGCCACTACCAGCGCCTGTCGAGAACGTACCCGACGAGCTCCAGCAGGGCCGACCGCGCAGCCGTGTCCGGCAAGGCCAGCGCAATTTCTTCAGCTTCCTGCGCGAACAGCTCACCCTTGCGACGAGCGTACTCGATGCCGTCGGCTTCGACGACAAGGGAAATCACGCGACTGATGCCTGCCTCACCTGGCTCTTCCGCCTCGAAGAAGCGCTCGACTTCCCGACGTGCCGACGTGGGCATACGACGAAGCGCGGCAATCAGCGGCAATGTCACCTTGCGCTCGCGCAGGTCAGCGCCGGACGGCTTGCCGGTAATTTCCTGGCCTTCCACATAGTCGAGCAGGTCGTCAGCAACCTGGAAGGCCATGCCGAGCCGTTCACCAAAGCGAGCGAGCGATGCACGGTGGAATGGGGCACCGCAGATGGCGCCAACTTCACACGCCGCACTCATCAGTGACGCGGTCTTCGCATGATTCAGCTGGAAATACTCCTCCTCGCTGAATTGCAGCCGGTCGACGGCAGAGAGCTGCCAGAGTTCACCCATCGTCATGGTCTTCGCCGCTTCCGCGATCACCGTCAGCGACGCCATGTCCCGCGTGCTGACCAGGTGACGCACCGCCTGCGAATACAGGTAGTCCCCCATGATGACGGAGACCTGATGACTGAAGACCGCATTCACAGTCGGCATGCCGCGACGCAAGACACTGTGATCGACGGAATCGTCGTGCACGAGTGTGGCGAGGTGAATGAGTTCCACGACCGCCGCGTGATCGATCGCGAGCGGGCTGCGCGTCTCTTCGACCGCATTGGCGAGCAGCACCAGCGCGGGGCGCAGGAGCTTGCCCTTCATGCCCTGCAGGTGGCGATTCACTTCGCCAATGAGTGGGTTATCGTCTGCGACGATGTCCCACATGCGCGACGATACGAGTTCGAGCTCCGCACGCACCGGATACTGAATGGCGGCGAGCGGGTTGTCGAGCCCGGCCCTCGCGGGAACCGGTAGGCTCATCTAAGCAGGCTGCTGCAGGTTCTGGATACGGACCGCGACGTCTCGGAAGCGGATGTCGACAGCGTACACTCTTTGATAATAGCGTAGGCCGTCATCCCGTGCCCCAACTTCCTCGCTGGCACGTCCGAGCAGGTACAGCACGCCCAGCAACGTGTCCTCCGCGTGTGCGACCGACGGATCCTCGAGCGCGCGCCGCAGGATGGTCCTGGCGATGGCCGGCTCGCACTTGTCGAGGAAGCAGCCGCCGAGCGCCTCGATCGATTCCACCCGTTTCAGGCGACTCCGTGCAGCGATCTGGAACTCGGAGATCGCGTCGTCCAGCAGCCCCATCTCGCGGAACGCAATGCCGAGATCAAAATGACTGTCGGCATCGTCGATCGAAATCGTTTTCTCGATGCCGTCGCGGAACTCCTGCAGGATATGCTCAAAATCGGCGTCGTGATCGCCTGTCTGCTGCGGCTCACTGATGGTCATGCGGGTCGTCGCCGGCTCGTCATCACGCAGAATATCGGCGAGACTGACATACGTCGGCGTCGGCCGCTTCGGCCGCACCGGCGGCGGCGAGGCAATTATCACCGGCGGCAGCGCTGGCGGTTCAGGATCGATCGGAGGAAGATCCCCAAATGCGAGGGCACCGTCGGGCGGACCGGACATTTCCTCAGCCGACTCGGGCGGCGAGCTCGAAAACCCGTTGACGGGCAGAATGTCGAACGCCGAGTCAGCGAGCGAGATCTCGCCGAAGCCTGCCGTCGGCAACTCATCACGCGCCGACGACGCGAGCGCATCAGCTTGGAAGTGACCCGGGCCGTCCTGCAGCGGTTCCTCGTCGTCCAGAAACTCGATGGACTCCACCGAGTCAGCTTCCTGCGTGGCCGGCAGCAGCGGCAGCCCGCTCAGCGCCACCGTCTCGAGTGGCGCCTCGTCGGCGGCGAATTCCTCGTCAGAATGATCGAAACTGGTCGCCTCGAAGCCGTCCACTGTCGCGCCCTGCGGGAGCGCACTCAGGCCGGAGTCGGCACTCGCCGTCAGTTCGAGACCTTCCGGGCTGGCCGTCATCGGACGATCGTCCGCACCGTCGAGCATCGGGGTCGTCTCGAGCGCACCGAAATCATCGTCGCTGTCGATCAGGATCAGGGAGAGATTCGTGCGCTTCCCTGCCTGCAACTCCTCCGACTCTGCGACCCATGCGGGGTCGATGTCGCGCGCGACCTGCGCCACACCGTCTGCCTCGCCCGACCGATCCGCCACCATGTGGAGCCGATGCAGGACCGTCAGGTGCGGCAGCGCGTCAGGCTTGCGACCGGCCCTGAGCAGCTGCTCGATGACGACCGAACGCACATGCACATCATCGGGCGACAGTTCGGCAAACTCGCTGAGGGCCTTGAGTGCCTCGCCGTGCTGCCCGAGCGTCTCAAGCGCCTCGGCGACCGACAGGTAGTGGCGCTGCGCATCGACCACCATCCCCTTTTCCGCGGAAAAGCGGGCAAGGCGCCGCAGCGTGGATACGTGACCCGGCCGCTGGCGGAGAATCTTGTTGCAGAGCGCGATTGCGTTGTTCAGGAAGCCACTCAGCGCATACTCATCTGCGCTCCGCTCGAACAGCAGAATAGCTTCGTCAATCTGCCCAAGGCGAAGATGCAGGTCGCCCACACGGTTGCGCAGCGAGACGTCGACATCCTCGCTGCCGTCATGTTCGCTGAGCAATTTCTGATACAGCGCGAGCGCCTTCTCGGGCTGCTTCTTGAGCTCGAGGGCGGCGGCCTGCTGCTTGAGCACTGCCGGTGATTGAGCCATGCCAATGACGACCTGAGGGACAGGGGGTGGACCTGCTCCACCGGTAACGATTGAAACTGACGCTGAGTCACAGCCGATTCAAGCGTTTATATCACCAATCGGTTGCACGATGTGGACGATGTGAAGCAGGCAATGCAGCAGTGTCGTCACCAGACGTTCACGCCATCACATCACGAATGCGATCGACCCGCAGTGGTGCCTGCGCCTCGCCGCGACAGGCGTAGTAGCAGCGGTTGCAATCGATGGGCTTGTAGCGAGCCCAATCCTTCCAATGGAAGTCGACTGGAAAGTCGGGGCACCGGCGGACGCCACCGGTGGGATCGATATGGATCGTGCTGATGCCACTCTCGCACGGCTCCGTCATCGCTCCGCTGGTATACCGCGGCATCTGTTCGAGATAGTGATCGGAATTCGTGATCACGCCGCGCCGCTTCCGCTTGTAGGCCAGCAGCTCGGCAACCAGTACCTCGATTTCCTGCTGCTGCCCCGGCTGCAGCAGGTGTTCCTCGTTGCCGTTCTTGAAGTCGGTGTAGACGCTGAAATTCACGCCGCAGCCCAATTCTGCCGCCCGCGCCAGAATCGG
>JACMPK010000058.1 GCA_014377535.1 Gemmatimonadaceae bacterium | reverse complement strand
TGCGTCTGTGCGATGTCCTTGCGCTTCACATGCGTGTACTCGCGCATGATCGCCTCAGGCGGCGGCGGGGGCGCAAGCCACTCACTCACGCCGCGCGCGCGCGTCGCCCAGCCGGTCGCATCAAGCACGTCCAGCAGCCGCTCGTGCGTGACGTTGCCCGCCGCTGCCAGCACGATCTGTGGCGGATGGTACGCACGCTCATGCCAGGCGCGAAGATCAGCCGCGCTGATGCGCTTCACCGTGGCCGGCGTACCCAGGATCGCGTGGCCGTACGCATGTCCCGGATACATGCGCGCCGCATGCAACTCGAAGATCACGTCGTCCGGCGTGTCGTCCACCATCGCGATTTCCTCGAGGATCACCTTGCGTTCCAGTCGCAAATCCTCGTCGCGCAGGAGCGGCTGGAAACAGAGCTCGAACAATACGTCCGAGGCTTCGCTGAGGTGTTCGTCCAGCACACGTGCCTGGTACGACGTGTGCTCGCGTGTCGTGTAGGCATCCAGCGAACCGCCCAGAACCTCCAGCGAAAGCGCCAGCGCCTTCGCGCCGTACTTCGTCGTGCCCTTGAACACCATGTGTTCGAGCATGTGGGCGATGCCCACCTGATCGCCATGCTCGTGCATCGAGCCTGAGCGCACCCAGGCCCCGATGGCGACTGACCGCACTCCCGGAACGAATTCCGAGAGTACGGTCAGGCCGTTCGGCAGCACCGTGCGCGAGACGCCTGCTTCAGGCGCCGTCGCGATCGCAATCATTACCGGCGACGCGGGGCACCGCGTGAACCACCGCGATCACTGCGCTCCTCGCCGCCCGACGACTCACGTGGAGCCGACGGCTCGCGCTCGACGTAGCCTTCCGGCTTCGGGAGCAGCGCCTTCATGGACAGGCGCAGGCGACCACGCTCGTCACGATCGACGAGCTTCACCGTGACGCGCTCACCCTTCTTCAACACGTCCTCGGTCTTGTCGACACGCTCCCACTTGATCTCGGAGACGTGCAGCAACGCTTCGGTGCCGGGCATGATCTCGACGAATGCGCCGAATGCCGTGATGCTCTTCACCGTGCCCTCATACGTGTCGCCGACAACCGGCTCGGCCGTGATGGCCTTGACCATCTGCTTTGCACGTTCCATCGCCTCGCCACCCACGGCGGCGATCGTGACCATGCCGGAATCGTCGACCGACAACTCGGCGCCAGTCTCGTCCTGGATGCCGCGAATCGTCTTGCCCTTCGGTCCGATGAGCTCACCGATCTTCTCGGGGCTGATCATGATCGTGATGATGCGCGGTGCATACTGCGACAGCTCGGCATTCGGGCCCGACATCGCCTTCGCCATCTCACCGAGGATGTGCAGGCGGCCTTCCTTGGCCTGCGACAACGCTTCGGTCATGATCTTCAGGTCGAGGCCATCGATCTTGATGTCCATCTGGATCGACGTGATGCCCTGCTCCGTGCCGGCCACCTTGAAGTCCATGTCGCCGAGATGATCCTCAGTGCCCAGGATGTCCGTCAGGATCGCGTACTTCTTGCCTTCCTTGATCAGGCCCATCGCCACACCGGCGACGGCTGCCTTGATCGGCACGCCGGCGTCATAGAGCGACAGCGAACTACCGCACACCGATGCCATCGAGCTGGAGCCATTCGACTCGAGGATCTCGGACACGATGCGGACCGTGTACGGGAACTCCTCGAACGGCGGCAACACCGCCTGGATCGCACGCTCGGCCAGGCTGCCGTGGCCGATTTCGCGACGGCTGGTGCCACGCATCGGCTTCGCTTCGCCAGTGCTGAACGGCGGGAAGTTGTAGTGCAGCATGAACGACTTCGTCTGCTCCTGCGGCTCGTCGATCGAGTCGAGTCGCTGCACGTCGTTCGCGGTGCCGAGCGTCACGGCGACGAGCGCCTGCGTCTGGCCACGCGTGAACAGTGACGATCCATGCACACGCGGCAGCAGGCCGGTGTCGATGGAGATCGGACGCACCTCAGTCACGCCTCGGCCGTCGACACGCTTCTTCGTGTCCAGCACCTGCGAACGCAATGCGTTGTACTCGATGTCACCGACGATGCTGCCGGCATCCTTCGCAAGCTCCGGCGTCTCTGCGGCAATCTGCGCCACGACGTCACGCTTGATCACTTCGATCGCCTGCACGCGTGAGGCCTTGTCAGCCTGGTTGATCGCCGTCGCAATGCGCGCGGTCGCCATGTCACCGACCTTCTTGACCAATTCGGCGGTCGGCTCGTGCTTCGACCATCCCATGGTCTCCTTGCGGCCCTTGGCGAGCAGCTCTTCCTGCATTGCGATCAATTCCTTTATGCCCTTGTGCGCGACGGTGATCGCCTCGACGACATCTTCCTCGCTCACTTCCAGCGCGCCACCCTCGACCATCATGATCGAGTCAGCCGAACCGGCGACCATCATGTCGATATCGCTGTACTCGAGCTGCTGGAACGTGGGGTTCAGCACCCACTTGTCCTGAATACGGCCGACGCGCACACCGGCGATCGGAGCATTCCACGGCAGCTGCGAGGCGCTCAATGCATAGCTCGTGGCAAGCAGCGCCAGCGTGTCCGGCTTGTTCTCCTGGTCGGCCGAGAGCACGTAGATGACGACCTGCACCTCATTCTGGAATCCTTCCGGAAAGAGCGGGCGGATCGAGCGATCGACGATGCGGCAGGTCAGGATCTCGTTGTCCGTGGGCCGGCCTTCCCGCTTGATAAACCCGCCCGGAATCTTGCCCGCAGCGTAGGTCTTTTCCTTGTATTCGACCGTCAGCGGAAAGAACGGCAGGGAGCTCTTGTTCTCGCTGACGGTCACGGCGGCGAGCACGATGGTCTCGCCGTAGGTCACTACCGCCGAGCCGGCGGCCTGCTTCGCCATGCGACCCGTCTCGATGACGAGCTTGCGGCCGGCAAAGGTCTTTTCAATTCGTTGCATCACGTGTGAGAATCGGCTGCGGGAAACGCAAAACGCGCGGAACGTCCGATGACGCCCGCGCGATTGCCATTGAGGCCCGGATTAATACCGGAGGCCAAGGTCTGCGATGATCTTCCGGTATCCGGCCAGATCGGTGCGCTTCAGATAATCGAGCAGACGACGACGTCGTCCGACCATCTTGAGAAGGCCCTGACGACCATGATGGTCCTTCTTGTGAGTACGGAAGTGACCAGTGAGGTAGTTGATCCGTTCCGTGAGAATCGAGATCTGCACGTGCGACGAGCCGGTGTCGGTCTCGTGCTGACGGTGATTCTCGATTGCTGCAGCCTTTTCGAATGCCATGCGTCCTGGGTCTGCGCGGCGGCCGCGCGTCCGAATGTCCTGAATGATCGTAAGCACGAAAAAATACAGAGCCTACGGGCGGAAGTAAAGCGTTGCGGCGTCTCGACCTCCGCGGACCAGCCGGTTATCCCCGGAAGTGGCCCATGACCTGTGTGCCGATCCGGGCCAGATCGTTGAACGTCGTCGTGACGAGGAGCAGCAGCACCAGCCCGACCCCCGCGTACATCACCAGTCCCTTCGCCCGTTCACCCAGCGGTTTCCCGCGGGCGGATTCCAGCAGTGCGAGCAGCACCTGCCCGCCGTCCAGCACCGGCACCGGCAGCAGGTTCAGCACCGCGATGTTCACGCTGATCAGCGCCATCAGCGCCAGCACGGCCTCGAGCCCACCATTCTGCGCGGTCTGCACCGACGCTTGCGCAATCATGAGCGGCCCGCCCAGCTGCGACGGCGACACACGCCCGGCCAGCAGTCCGCCCAGCACGTCGATCGTCGCCACGACGGTGCCCCACGTGCTTTCAACGCCATCGACCAGCGCATCCACCGGACCAAGCCGCATGCGCGATCCCGCAGCTCCGATGCGGCCGAGCGTGGTGACCACACCAGTCTGCGGATTCGTGTCCACTGTCGCGGCGGGTGTCACGGTCAGACGCTGTTCGACACCGGCGCGGATCACGCGAACCTGCAACGGCGTGCCGGCCTTCGTGGTCACGATCGCGACCAGGTCGCGCCAGGCGGCAATTGGTGCAGCATCGATCGCCACCACGCTGTCGCCCGGGAGGAGGCCTGACGCAGCGGCCGGTGTGTTCGCCAGCACCGAGCCGATGACGGGCGCGGGATTGGCAACGCCCGCCGTCATGCGAAGAGCGGACAGCACCACGATGGCCAGCAGGAAATTCATCGTCACGCCGGAAAGCATCACGACGAGCTTCGCCCAGAGCGGCTTCGACTCGAACCATCGATCCTGCGGCACACCATGCGGCCCGAATGGCACGAACGCGTTCTCGTCCCATGCAATGCCGGGCTCTCCGCGCGGCACGGCGGCATCGTCCTCGAGTTGACCGCGACCGGCACCACCCTCGAACGCCGCCATCGCCTCGTCCTCACGCGACGCCATGCGCACGTAGCCGCCAATGGGAAAGAGCGAGAGCCGATAGTCCGTCTCACCCCGCTTCACGCCCCAGATGCGCCGCCCCCAGCCTAAAGAGAACACCGGCGCATAGATGCCCACGGCCTTCGCCGCGAGAAAATGGCCCAGCTCGTGAACGAAAACCACGAGCCCGAACACCAGCAACGGCGCCAGCACCGGCAGAATACTCATGCAAACTCCCGCACATGGGCGCGCGCCGAAACGTCTGCAGCCACCAGTGCCTCGAGGGTATCGCCAGCGGCGTCACCTGCCGCCACGAGCGCGCTGGCAATTGCCCGCGCAATATCACCAAATGACAATTCACCAGCCAGAAAGCGCGCAACGGCCTCTTCGTTCGCGGCATTGAAGACCGCCGGCGCAACGCCGCCGGCCACGCCAGCGCGGATGCCGAGTCCGAGCGCCGGAAAAGTGTCGTGCCGCACGGGTTCGTAGGTCAGCGGCGAGAGGGCAACCGGATCGAACGCGGGTACACCAGTGTCCGTGATCCGGTCCGGGTGCGTCAGTGCGTACAGCACCGGCAGTTCCATGCTGGGTACACCGAGTTGCGCGAGCACGCTGCCATCGACGAACTCCACGAACGAGTGCACCACGCTCTGCGGATGAACGACGACCTCGATGCGGTCGTACGGGATCCCGAACAGATGATGCGCCTCGATCACTTCGAGCGCTTTGTTGGCGAGCGTGGCGCTGTCGATCGTGATCTTGCGGCCCATGTTCCACGTAGGGTGATTCAACGCCTCGGTAACGGTCGCCGACTGCACGCGCGCCGCATCCCAGGTGCGGAACGGCCCACCGGACGCCGTGATGATCAGGCGGCGAACCTCCGACATTGGCCGACCGCCGATGCACTGCAAAATGGCGGAGTGTTCGCTGTCGACCGGCACCAGTTCGCCACCACCGCGCCGCGCCGCCGCGGTCACGAGACCGCCAGCCATCACCAGCGTCTCCTTGTTCGCCAGTGCGACGCGCTTCCCGGCGCCAAGCGCCGCAATCGTGGCGCGCAAGCCGGCGGCCCCGACCACGGCGTTGATCACGGTATGCACGTCGTCACGCACGGCGGCGCTCACCAGGCACTCTGCACCGACAGCCCATCCGGCGTCGGCCCCTTCCGACGCTTCCACCATGCCGACGAACGACGGCCGATGCTCGCCGGCCTGCGCGCGCAGCAGTGTCGCGTTCGTGTTGGCCGTCAGCGCGCACACGCGGAAACCTGCCCGCTGTCGCGCCAGGACGCGCAGCGCCGTCGTGCCGACAGAACCCGTCGAGCCAAGGATTGCGATGCCGCGAGGTGTCATGACTGCGGCGCTGGAATCAGCAGCACGTTCAGCAGCAGGGCTGCGACCGGGAGCACGAACAGCAGGCTGTCGACACGATCCAGGAATCCGCCGTGCCCAGGCAGCAACGCCGAGCTGTCCTTCACCTTCGCCTCGCGCTTGACGAGCGACTCGAACAGGTCGCCCATCTGCGCGGCAACGGCAATGGCCACGCCGAAGAACACGATGCCCCGCGGGGCAAGTCCGAGCTGGCCATGCGGCACCAGCAGGTAGCGCACATACACAAAACACATGATCACGCTGAGCAGCATGCCGCCGACAGATCCTTCCACGGTCTTCGCGGGACTCACGGATGGCATCAGCTTCGTCCGCCCGAGGAGACGTCCGGCGAAGTAGGCACCCGTGTCGGAACTCCATGTGAGCAGCACGGGCAGCAACAGCACCAGACACTGTCCTACACGGCCGATGGCGTAGTTGTGATACCGGAGCTCATAGGCAAAGCTCAACATGCCGCCGGTGTACAACGCGATAAACATGCTGAGTGCGACGACCGCAATCGGACGCCGGTCCAGCCCGCGGCGAAAGACCGTGGTCGTCGCAAGCACCAGCAGCGCGACGGCAAACCAGGCAGCAGATGGCCGCAGGATACCGAGGCGCATGCCGTGCGAGACGAGCGGCAACGCGGCGGCAAGAGCGATCGTCAATGCCTCGAGCGGCTCGATACCGCTTCCACGTACCATGCGGCACAGTTCCCACGCAGCAACCGCGGCCACGATGCTCAGCAGCGAGGCGAGTGCAGCGTCGCCGAACCAGGCGGACACGACGGCGATTGGTGCGATGATCAGCGCGACGACGACGCGCTGGGCAAGCTCCGACATTCCAGTGTTCAGACGGTGACCTTTCCGTACCGACGCTCGCGTCGCTTGTAGTCCAGGATCGCCGTGAACAGGTCGCGCCGTCCGAAATCGGGCCAGAGCACGCCGCTGATGTAGAACTCGGTGTACGCCAGCTGCCAGAGCAGGAAGTTCGACACACGCTGTTCGCCCGACGTGCGAATGAGCAGGTCGGGATCGGGCATGCCGGCCGTCATGAGGCGACCGCTGATCGCCTCTTCATCGATGTCGTCCGGCGCAATGCGTCCCTCGGCGACATCACGGGCGAGCGACTGCGCCGCGCGCACGAGTTCCATCCGGCTGCCGTACGAAATGAAGATATTCAGCTGCAGCGTGTCATTCTGCGCCGTGGTGCTCTCCACCAGTTCCACGGCCTTCCGCGCACCATCGGTCAGCCGATCGCGCTCACCAAGAATGCGGACGCGCACGCCGCGCTCCGAAAGCTCCGCGACTTCCTTTGCGATGTACTCCTCGAGCAGCGACATCAGCGCCGACACCTCGGTCGTCGGGCGCTGCCAATTCTCCTGCGAGAAGGCGAAAAGCGAGAGGTGCTGCACCCCAGCCTCGATGGCGCCATGCACGACCTCGCGAACCGCCTTCATCCCCGACCGATGTCCGAGTGGGCGCGGCATGAAATGCTTGCGCGCCCAGCGCCCGTTGCCATCCATGATGATGGCAACGTGACGCAGAGGCGAACCTGCCAGCCGCACCTGCTCCAGCAGGTCGGAGGTGGAGAGCGTGGAAGTCGTCGACGCCACGAGTCCTCAGACCTCCATGATCTCGGCTTCCTTCGCCTTCACCGACAGCTCGATCCTGGCGATGAAATCGTCGTGAAGCTTCTGCAGGTCCTTTTCGGCCAGCTTCACCTCGTCCTCGGACACACTCTTGAGCTTCTTCAGCTTTTCGCGTGCGTCGGTGCGGGCGTGACGGATGACGATGCGACCATCTTCGGCGAGGTTGTGCACGATCTTGACCAGTTCCTTGCGGCGCTGCTCGTTCATCGATGGCAGCGGCACACGGATCACGTTGCCCTGGTGTGCGGGATCCAGCCCGAGATCCGACTCGCGGATCGACTTCTCGATGGCCTTCACCATGCCCTTGTCGAAGGGCGTCACGAGCAGGGTGCGCGCCTCGGGGGCGGAAACCGATGCCACCTGGTTGAGCGGCACGACGGAGCCGTACGCCTCCACCATGATGGTGTCGAGCATGTTCGGCGACGCCTTGCCGGTGCGGACCGTCGAGAACTCGCGCTTCGTGCTCTCGATGCCCTTTTCCATGCCCACTTTCGTTGCCTTCAGGATGTCCAGGGTCATGACACGAAGGTGCCGACATTCTCGCCGCGGACTGCACGGGCGATGGCGCCGGGAGTGTGAGTGTTGAGAACGATCAGCGGCAGCGAATTCTCCTTGCACAACGTGATGGCCGTCTGGTCCATCACTGCAAGCTCGCCAAGCATCACGTCGCGGAAACTGACCGTTTCGTACTTCACCGCGTTCGGATCCTTCTTCGGGTCGGCGGAATACACGCCGTCCACGCTCGTGGCCTTGATGATCACATCCGCCTTCATCTGGATTCCACGCAGCACGGCCGCGGTGTCCGTCGAAAAGTACGGGTTGCCGGTGCCGGCCGCGAACAGCACGAGCCTGCCCTGCTCGAGGTGACGCATGGCACGACGGCGAATGTACGGTTCCGCCAGCTCTTCCATGCGGATCGCCGTCATCACACGTGTGTCGACTCCGAGCTTCTCGAGCTGGTCCTGCAGCGCCAGGGCATTGATGACCGTGCCCAGCATGCCCATGTAGTCGGCACCGACGCGATCCATGCCGAACTTCGCGAGCTGCGCACCGCGCACGATGTTGCCGCCGCCAATCACCAGCCCGACACGTGCGCCGAGATCGATGACTTCCTTGATCTGCTGGCAGAAGAAGGTCAAGCGGGCGAAATCGAAGCCGAACCCCTTGTCACCCGCGAGTGCCTCGCCCGAAAGCTTGAGCAACACGCGCGGGTACCGGAGACCGGACTCGCCGGCCTCCGGACGCGCGATCGTGATTGCCGGATCGTTCACGCGTCGCCGAGCGCGAAGCGAACGAAACGCGTCACGGCGATGTCCGTGCCGGCCGCCTTGCCCGTTTCGTGCACGAGGTCCGTGATCGTCTTCTTCGGATCACGCACCCATGGCTGCGACACGAGCGACATGTCCTTGAAGAACGCCTCCAGCTTGCCGGTGGCGATCTTCTCGATCATCGCTTCCGGCTTGCCGCTCTGACGCGCCTGGTCTTCCGCGATCCGCCGCTCCTTCTCGACGAGTTCCGTCGAGATCCCGGAACGATCGAGCGCGAGCGGGTTCATGGCGGCCGCATGTTCCGCGACGGCCTTGAGCATGGCCTGCACTGGCTCCGTGGGCGCAACAGCGGCGTTCCCGAGCGAAGCCTCGACCAGCACGCCGACCTTGGCGTTGTGGTGCGTGTAGCTGCCCACACCGCCCTGCGCGACGGCAAAGCGCGTCACGCGACGCACGTTCACCACTTCACCAAGCTTCGCCGAGCGCGCCTTCACGACTTCGTCCAGCGTCTTGCCCCCCTCGGCGACCACCGGCGTCGCGAGCAGCGCCTTGGTGTCGGCAGCGTCGGTGATCATCGCATGCGCAAGGACCACATTCACGAGCGCCTTGAAGTCATCCGTACGCGCAACGAAATCCGTCTCGCAGTTGACTTCGGCGATTACGCCGACCGTGCAGTCGCTGGAGAGCGCGCTGCCGATCATGCCTTCGCTGGTGGTGCGACCCGCACGCGACTCGGCCTTCGCGATGCCTTTCGTGCGAAGATATTCGACCGCGAGGTCGAGATTGCCGTTCATCTCCACGAGCGCCTTCTTGCAGTCCATCATGCCGGCGCCAGTGCGCTGCCGCAGTTCCTGGACGTCCTTCGCCGTAAAATTCATCGTCGTCATGGTCGAGAGACCGAATCAATCGGGATTGTGGAAACGTTACAGGCCGGCGGGGTGGGGCGGGGGCGGGGCGATTCCGCGCGGCCAGGGGCGGGGGGGGGGCGC
>JACMPK010000057.1 GCA_014377535.1 Gemmatimonadaceae bacterium | reverse complement strand
GCGCCACATCGCCTGATCGCAGCCGAATCCGTGCGCGAAGAGCATGGGCTGCGTCCCACGACCTGACACCCGCACGTTGTTGCGGGTGAGTGCAGCGGCGGCTGGTGCGCTGTCGGGCATGGATACGAGGCGAAAAATTGGCTCTGGACGACCACGAGACCCTCATCGAAGAGCTCGGCAGCGAAACTGGGCAACCCGAGGTGACCCAGGACAGCAATGTCCACGTACCGTCGGCGTCCGAGGTGAACCGCACGCGTTCGCACGAGTGGCACGCTGCGGAAGCAATGCCGGATGATCGGCGCGGGCAAGCATCACGACGGATATGTTGGTGCTAACCTGATGTCATGCTGCGACTTCCGGCGCGGGCCGGCGTCGGTGCCCTTCGCGCTGACGGCGTGACTATGTATACGCCGAAGGTTCCATCTCACCCCGACGCGCTCACATGACACGACTTCTGGCGTGGCTCACGCTGTGCTTCACCCTCACGTTCGTGACGTCACCGGCGTTCACCTCGCCGTTCAGCGGCTTCACGCGTGAGCAGCTCCCCATTCCGCAGATCGATCCGCCCGTGCAACCGGCGGGTTACGCGTTCTCCATCTGGGGGCTGATCTACGGCTGGCTGCTCGTGTCGGCCGCCTACGGACTGCTGAAGCGACGCACCGACGCGACATGGGATCAAGCGCGCATGCCGCTGATCGTGAGCCTTGCGTCGGGCACGCCGTGGCTGGCCATCGCGAATCGCAGTGCGATCTGGGCCACGGTGCTGATCTTCGTGATGGCCGCGAGCGCAATCGTCGCGCTCGCGCGCACGCCGGACAGCGACCGCGGGTGGCTGCGCACACCCGTCGCGATCTACGCGGGATGGCTCACGGCCGCGTCGTTCGTCTCACTGGGCAGCACGGCCGCCGGCTACGGACTGCTCACGGACGGTCTTGGCTGGGCGTTCATCTGCATCGCGCTGGCGCTCGTCGTGGCGATGACGGTTCAGCGAACGATGACACGATCGCCGGCGTACGCGGGCACGGTAATCTGGGCGCTGGCGGGGATCATGGTAGCCAATCGGTCCGACCCCCTGGCCGTGACGCTCGTGGCGGGCACCGGCATGCTGGTGCTGGCAGCGTTGTTGGTGTGGCAGCGGCGTGCACGCGCGTGACGCGAGCCGTTGAACTGCACGATCGTGCCTGACGCAACGAACACCGTGGTCGCGATCTGCGCGCGCAATATTCTGCTTTAGAATCCGACATCACGCCGAGGGCGGCTCTCGCGATACGAGTGGTTCGGCTATCTCACGCGCGTCAGGCCTGCCTGTGCGGCCTGCACCACCGGTTGCACAGTCGTCGCTCCCGTGCCCCACTGCGCCACCACGCGTTGAAACCAGATCCGCGCGGTCGCACGGTCGGTCATCCGCTCCGCCACCTCCGCGCGCAACATCATCAACGGCGGCGTGAGAGCTGACGACATGTTCGAGGGCAATGCCCGGTCGAGAAAACGTGCTGCGTCGGCGTCACGGCCCGCACGCACCAGAAGGCGCGCCGTCGTGAAGACCGCGCATGGCGCTCCCTCGCACATAGCCATCGGCAACGACAGCAAGTCGCGCAACGCCTCGGCAGAATCGCCACGTGCCAGGGCCAGGTACCCGCGCGCGGCACGCCCGCGCTGCGAGACCGCTCGGGGGCCTTGCGCCCGCACCGCCACGTCGACGGAGTCGAGAACGCGCACCAGAATCCTGATCGCCGCTGTGTCGCGCGCCGCGCTCAGCAGCGGCAGGGCTGATCCTGCAGCGATCGGCTGACGCGCCAGCGCCTCCGACACTTCCGCGTGCACCGGCGGTGTGGGAACGAGACCCGCCAGTGCGAATTGCACACGATCAGCGAGGACCAACGGCGATCCGGCCGACTGTACTTTGCCCCCCTGCGCTTGCAGCAACAGAAGTGCCCTGCCGAACGCCGCAGAATCCGCGAGCGTCGGGGTTTTCGACAAACGCTCGAGCTGGCTTACGACCAGCAGTTGCGACAGCGACGTTGCCTCGGGCACGACGCCGATCGCCTGCATGACCCCAGCGACATATCTGGCCGGCAGCGTGTCGAGCGCAGCACGCGCCGCTGCACTGAACCGGGGCGCTGAATCCAGCACGGTGGCCAGTACGCGATAGTATTGCGCCTGCTCTGGAACTGCCGAGAGCCTCACCATCTCACGCGCAAACCCTGCCGCATCACTGAAACGAGCCGCTCGCAGCGCAAGCGACGTCGCGTGCACGTACGGCACCAGCAGCATCGAGTCGAGCGCAATGGCCTGGCGGAAATCGCGCAGCACGATGGTATCGCTGCGACCGGCGAATTCACCGAAGTGATAGCCGGCATCGCCGAGTTCAAGCCAGAGTTCAGCGTCGCCGGGATACCGGCGCGTGGCCTCGGTGAGTGTTGCAAACAGCGCGGTCAGCGCGGGAATCTCATCCAGCGCATCGGTAGCCGTAGCAGTGCGACGCACCACGGCCAGACGCAGCGAGTCACCGTGCAGCAGCAGGCTGTCGCGTGGGCTGCCGCCTCGTCGCAAGCGAATGGCTCGATCGAGGGCCGCCTGCGCTTCCGGCATCGCTTCGCGCCCCGTTCGGATGTAGATGGACGCGACCCCGCGCCATCCCAACGCAAAGAGCGAGTCGATCGCGACGGCGGCATCGAATGCGACACGCGCGGAATCGGTGTTGCCGCGACGATAGAACTGCAGGCCGTGCAGGTAGGCCTTGAGCGCCGGCAGCGATGAGGTTCCAATGGATGTCACGCGAGCGCCCGACGCGAGCGCCCCGGTGCTACCGAGGGCGCGGACCAGCTGAATCGCGACCGAATCCGCCAGGGCATCGATACGCGTCACCTCGCCGCTGACGTCGATCTCCTGCTGGACCACAGCACGCGTCACATCGACCAGGGCCACCCGCGCACGCACGGAATCGCGACCAACGGGACTGAGCTCACCGAAAATCACGAGCCCTGCACCGACCTTGGTGCCGAGCGCGGTAGCGGTGGTCACATCGGCCCGGGATCCGGACTGCGCGATGCTCGTCGACGGCGAGACGGTACGGAGCGCTCCCGCACCATCCAGGCTGCGCGCCAGCACGTCGACCATGCCTTCGCGCCACACGCCGAGCGCGGCATCGCGGACGGTGAATGGCATGACCGCGACCAGTGTCGCATCGGGGCCCGCTGGTGCGCGCATCCGGTCGTTGACGATCCAGGCAAGACCGGCAGCGACCGTGATCAGCCCGGCCGCGATCGCGAGACGCACGCCACGGACACTCTTAACGCGCGCGCCGACTGGCGGTCCGATCGTCTGTTGCGAGGCGTTCGGCGCACTGTGCTGCCCGGTCGTGCCGCTGCGCGCCGCAAGTGTGGCATCAGCGAGACGTTCGAGCACGTCCGTGGCCTGCTGCGGGCGCTCCGACGGCTCCTTCGCGAGACACTGCATGACCAGGTGCGCGAGTGGCTCCGGCACATCCGGGCGCAGGGTCACGACGGGGACCGGTACTTCCACCACATGTGCAATGAGCTGCGCGTGCGCTGGTCGATCGCCGAAGGGTGGCCGACCTGTCAACAGTTCGTACGCCATCGCACCCAGCGAATACAGATCGGTGCGATGATCGGTGTCCGGATCACCGGCGCCCTGCTCTGGCGACATGTACGCCGG
>JACMPK010000056.1 GCA_014377535.1 Gemmatimonadaceae bacterium | reverse complement strand
GTTTCTTGGTGACATCGTCGACGAACTCGGCACCCGGAAGGAAGTCGAGTATGCGTACAAGATTCTTTCAGAGGGCTCCAGCGCCGGTCGCCAGCTCGCGACCTTCGCGAAGACCAACGACCTGAAGTCCGTGGTCGATCAGCTGATCATCGAGACGGCCGAGGGCGTGATGGACCTGCCGAGCACCGAGTCACTGCCACCGACGGTTACGATTACCTGAGCGTGTCGTGACGTCAGTGCAGTGAAGGGGGCGCCGCAGTCGCGGCGCCCCCTTGTCAGATCAGGCAGCCGAGTGTCGCGAATTGTTCGCGCTGTGCCACGACGGATGACAGGGAATTCGCCGTGTGGTGAATCGTGTGGCGGAATCAAAGTGCCTTCGTGCAGCCCTTTTGCGGAGATGCTGTTTTGTGATTGATGCACTTTTGCGCGCAGTCACAGTTTTGCGTTGACGCTGTTCGCCTTCCGTCGTGCACAAGCGCCTGTCAGTCTCAGCGCCGAACGACGGGCCGCTCGATGAAATTGGTGATGGCGGCGATGAAGGCGGGCAACGTGTCCTCCAGCAGCGCGGCGTGGTCGCCGCCGGCGAGAATGATCCACTGCCGGTCGGGGCTGCCGAGCTGGGTGAAGGTTTTCGCCTGGGCCGGTATCGGCGTATACGGGTCCTTCTCGCCGTGCAACAGCAGCGTCGGCACCGTCAGGGCTGGGGCCGAAAGTGCGTTCCATTCGTGGAGCGCGCGCCAGTCGCTGCGGAACGGATCGGCTTTCAATGCCGCCACCACGTACGCGTCAATTGCACGCTGCGAGATCGTTCCGGGGACGATGAAGTCACTGGCGGCGTTCTTCGCCGTGTTTGTCTCGCGGGGTGGCGCGCCGGTGTCGGGTGAGACCGGCATGCGCATCTCGGTGTCTCCGCGCGGATAGCCGAACAGCACCACGTTAGCGGCCAGCGACGGTTGCTGCTGCAGTGCCAGATGCGCCACCATCGATCCGTATGACCAGCCCACCAGCGTCGGCTTCGGCAGACGTGGGTGGCGGCGGGCGACGTCGCGCAGCACCGCCTGGACGTCGGCGGCGGCGCGGTTCGGTGTCAGCCAGCCCGTGCCGTCTCGCGGAGTGGCGCCGTAGCCGCGCGCATCGAGGGCGTACGTCGTGTAGCCGCGCGCCACCAGCGCCTGCATCACCGACAGGCGCTCGTGAGGCACCTGGAGGTCGAAGTCGGGCAGGGCCGACCACGTGCGACCATGCAGCAGCACGATCACCCCTTTGGCCTTTGGCGCCGAGCGTGCCCAGAGCGTCAGCGGGTGTCCGTCGCTGGTGACGCTCAGGCGTACCGGCGCTCTTTGCGCATGCAGCGATGCGAGCGGGAAGGCGACAGCGAGCAACACGACCGCAAGTGACTGGCGGAGCATGGGAGTCATGGCGAGGTGACAGGTGGAATGCAGGGAACGGAGTGCGTCGCCTGATATCCCGCGGCGACCGTCATCGATGCTCGTGGCGAGCGCGGTCACGGCTTCATCACTTCGGGCCGGACGTACGGCGATACGACCGTGTCCCACGGTGTCGCGCTTGCTGCGCGCCGCTCGCCCAGCTCCTCGAGGCGACGCATCCACGCCTTGTCGAACAGGCTGCTCGCAGCCGGATCGAGCGCCGTCTCTGATGGAATGCCCGTCCACTGCATCTGCATCGTGAGGCCCGGCACGGCGCTCGCCGCGGCCGCGAGATACCCGAGCCCTTCCAGCACCTGCGGCTGGTGCATGAAGAACGACACGTTGCTCCAGCGCTGCTGGATCTGCCGGCGACTGGCGGGATTCATGATCACGGGCGTCGCGTGCGTCCAGCCATTGACGATCACGAACAGGCGCACCGTCACCGGCGTCGTGACGCCTGCGGCGCGGACCTGCGACAGCATCGCCTTGTAGTCGTCGAGCGTGAGCAGCGTCAGGATGTTCGACACCACGCCGCCGTCGGAGTGGACATGCCCTTCGTAAACCACTTGCGGGAAGATGCCCGGGATCGCCGATGCCGCCTTGAGCAGCGTGCGCGTGCGCACGAGCCCCGCGTCGCCCCCCTCGATCACGCTGCGCAGATCCCAGGTGCGCCCCGTTGCGATGTCGAGATCGGTCGTACCGAACACCATCTGCCGGCCTTCACGGAACGCGGTGCGCAATGAATCGCGCAGTGTCGCATCGACGATGCGCGCCAGGTTGGCATCGAAGCGCTTCGTGTTCACGAGGCCACCGGTCTTGCGTAGCCAGAAGAACCAGTCGAACGATGGCGCGACGCGATCAGCCGCATTCCGGTACAGCGACGTCAGCGTGTCCTGCGCCGCCTGCGTGCCTAGTAACACGAACGGCGCCTGCAGTGCTCCGGTGCTGATGGCGGTGATCAGGTCGAACGTCGGTATCGGCGCGTCGCGTCGCGCCCGCCAGCCGCGCAGAAAGCCCACGCCGTACGAGCCGTTCTGCCCACCGCCGGACAGCATCAGCACATCCACCGTGTGATCGGGTCGCGCGATGGCCCGCCGTGCAAGTCGCGCGACCACGGTGTCGCGCAGGCGGCGCTCGGCCAGCCGCGATGCATCGGCGTCGGTCAGCAGGGCGGAAATCGTCGTGGCGGGACGGTGCACCGACGCGCAGCCGGCCACCATGATCAGGACGACCACTGACGCGACTGTGTGTGCCATCGCTCGGCGCAAGTTCAGGTATGAAATACGACGACCGTGGCGATTGGAGATGACGGCTCAGACGAGCGCGAAGGCGCGCACGGGAAAGGTGCCGAAGCCTCGTACTTTCGGCGGCACGGCATGGAAACGTGCGCCGCGTGCCGGAAGTTGCTCGAGGCCGCACAGATGCTCCACGATCGGAATGCCCGCACCGAGCAGGTGCGTGTGAACCGGACGCTCGCCGGTGTCGATGCAGTCGATGTTGAAGCTGTCGATGCCGACGAGCGCTGCACCTGCCGCCACCAGCCACGCGGCTACGTTGCCGGTCAGGTGTGGATGCCCTTCGAAATACCGCTCGGTTCGCCAGTGACGATCCCACCCCGTGTGCACGAGGATCGCTCGACCACGCACCTCCTCCGGTGTCAGCGGCAGGCGATCGATGATCCGTTGGTCGCGGTCGGCCGCTACCACGACGCAGTCGAGGTCCGCCAGCGCCGATAGTCGTAGATCGGCGAGGTCGGCACCGTCGGCGTAGCGGTGGAATGGACTGTCGATATAGGTGCCTGTGTTGCCCACCATGTCGATCCGCCCGATCTGAAATTCGGTGCCGTGGGCGTATCGCTCGCGCGAAGCGTCCCGACTCAGGAAGTCACAAATCAGCGGTGCCGGAAGCCCCTTGTAGGTGACCATGCCAGCTTCGATCACATGACTGAGGTCGATCGCGGTGCGTAGCGGCTGTGTTGACATTCGAGGCAGGTGACCAGGCGGATTGAGTGTAGTGACGAAAGCTATATTGTGCCGTGACCGTAACGTTTCCAGGTCGTTGCAATCTCCCCGGTCTCCCAGTCGTGCCGCTGACCGCCTGATGCCTGTCCAGTCCTCCATTGCCGTGCCGGCCCACGCCGAGCCCCCCGTGTCGGAATCCTGGCTGGCAGGCTCGCGTCGCCGAGTCGCGCTGCTGCTGCGCGTGATGTTGTTCTGGATGCTGTGGTTCAGCGCTGCACGTGGCCTCTTCTTCGTCTGGCACTGGAAGCTCGTGCCGCTGGCCGAACGCCGCTACGTGCCCCGCAGCTTCATCGAAGGGCTGCGCATGGATCTCTCGGCCACCGCGTATCTCGCCGTGATACTCTGGCTCGCGCTGCTGCTCACGGTCGCGGCGCGGCCGGCGCTGACGCGCCGACTGTTCCAGGCAGTCAGCCTCGGAGCGATCACGTTCGTCACATTGGTGACGCTGACGGATCTCGGTACCTTCGGTCCGTGGCGCCAGCGGGTGGACGGGTCACTTTTCACGTACCTGCAGACACCGCGCGAGGCCTACGCGTCGGCATCCTCGGTCGCGGTGGCACCGCTGGTCGGCATGCTGTTGGTGCTGCTGCCGCTCAGC
Source organism: Gemmatimonadaceae bacterium (assembly GCA_014377535.1). Classification (GTDB taxonomy): domain Bacteria; phylum Gemmatimonadota; class Gemmatimonadetes; order Gemmatimonadales; family Gemmatimonadaceae; genus JACMLX01. Next base: position 20,110 of record JACMPK010000056.1, on the reverse strand, counting down.
TGGTGGCTCTATCGCCGAAGCACGCACGCGGCTTTGCACGCGCTGCAGCCACTGCGCGGCGTGCGCGCGCTCGCCGGCGGCGCTGCCTTCGCGGTGAGCGGATTGCTGCTCGCCATTCCGATCCGTGGCGGTGTGCAGTGGACGCCGCTCAACGAGAGCACCGTGATGTTCTCGCCATCCACCATGGCAAACCTCGGTGCGCAGAATGCCGGCTGGTATCTGCTGTATTCCACGCTGGCGCAGCAGAAGGAACAGGCGACCAATCCGTACGCGGCGCTGCCGCCTGCCGAAATGCAGGCGGTCGTGGACAGCCTGTATCACGACGCGGATGCCGCACCGCTGCCACTGCTGCGCCTGTCGCGCCCGAATGTGATCCTCGTGATCTGGGAGAGCTTCACGGCCAAGGTCGTGGCGCGGATGGGCGGCGCGCCCGACGTCACGCCGCAGTTCGACCGCTGGACGCATCGGGGGGTGCTGTTCGATTCGGTGTTTGCGTCCGGCGATCGCAGCGCACAGGGCCTCGTGTCGCTGCTCAGTGGATTTCCCTCGGTACCGAACGAGGCGATCATGACGCGGCCGCGAAAGGCCGCGGCATTGCCACAACTCGGCCAGGCGATGCGTGCGGCCGGATATCACACCTCGTATTACTACGGCGGCGAGCTTGCCTTCGCGAACATGAAGGCATATGTGTTGAATGGCGATTATGATCGGGTCACGGGCCTCGAGGCTTTTGCGGGCGACCTGCGGAACTCGAAGTGGGGCGTGCACGATCATGTCGTACTGCGACGCCTGCTCGACGAGGTGCCGACAGTCCCGCGACCGTTCTTCACCACGATTTTCACGCTCAGCAGCCACGAACCGTTCGAGGTGCCCGAACCGCCGTATTTTGCAGGAGCCGATGTCTCCACCCGGTTCCTGAACGCGCATCACTACACCGACGCCAGCCTCGGTGCATTCCTCGATTCGGCGTCGACGCGGCCGTGGTGGGACAGTACGCTGGTGGTGATCATCGCCGATCATGGCAGCCCGTTGCCCGATCCGCCCGCCGGTACCGCGGAAACGGTGCTCGACCGGCACCACATCCCGATGTTGTGGGTCGGCGGCGCGCTGCGTCTGCGCGACACCGTGGTGCATCGCATCGGAGCCTCGGTGGATCTGCCGCCCACGCTCCTCACGCAGCTTGGACTGCCGCACCATCGCTTCCGATGGGGAAGGAACCTGCTGACGGCACAATCAGGCGGCTTCGCGTACTTCGCGCAGCACGATGGCTTCGCTTACATCGACCAGCGCGGCTGGGTGGTGCACGACGAGCGGTCGGGGCGCACGCTCGCTCGCTCCGATGGTGCCGGTGCGTCGCAACGACGCAGCGGGACTGCGTTGCTGCAGGGCTCCTTCGCGGATTACCTCGCCCGCTGACGCTCGCACGCGAGCGGCTGGGTGCCCGTCGGCCCTCGCCCCGCGTGGTCGCGTGCCTTTGATTTGACACTGGCGCACGCACCGGACCCGCGTCACGCCACAGTCTCCGACCTTTCGCCCATGTCAGCGATGCATCGCCGTTTCCTTGCCGCCGGTCTCGCCACCGTGGCCGTCGCCTCGACGACCTCACCTGCCGTCGCGCAGACGCGCCGCGTCACGCCTGTCACGGCGTCCGCGCCGGCCCCCGACACCGCGGCGTTTCGCGCATTGCAATGGCGCAACGTCGGCCCGTGGCGCGGTGGCCGGTCCACTGCGTCGGCCGGCATTCCGACGCAACCGCTGACCTATCTCGCGGGCTACACCGGCGGTGGGCTCTGGCGCACCGACGACGCCGGCATCAACTGGCGCAACATCTCCGACGGCCACTTCCGCAGTGGTTCGGTCGGCGCGATCGCCGTCGCGCCATCCGACCCGAACGTGATCTACGTCGGCATGGGAGAGGAGTCAGTTCGCGGGCAGTCGTCCACGTATGGCGATGGCGTCTATCGCAGCACGGATCAGGGCCGGTCGTGGGCCAACGTCGGTCTTGGCGCCACGCGCCAGATCTCGGCCGTGCGCGTGCATCCCGCCGATCCAGACGTGGTGTACGTCGCGGCGCAGGGTGATCGCTGGAAGGGCACGGCCGAACGTGGCGTCTACCGGTCGCGCGATGGCGGCGCGACCTGGACGCTGGTGCTCAAGGGCGTGAATGCATTCAGCGGCGCCAGTGACCTCACGATGGATGCCACCAATCCGCGCATCCTGTACGCGACCTTCTGGGATCACCAGCGCACACCGTGGCAGGTTCGCAGCGGTGGCGAAGGCAGCGGTATCTGGAAGTCCATCGATGGCGGCGACAGCTGGACGCGCCTCACGACAGGGCTGCCGGCGCTGATGGGCAAGATCGGTATCAGCGTCTCGCCGGCCGACCCGGAACGTGTGTACGCGATCGTCGAGGCAGAACGGGGTGGCCTCTATCGCTCCGACGACGCGGGAAAGACCTGGGCGCGCCTCAGCGAGGATCGCCTGATCCAGACGCGCAGCTGGTACTACATGAAAGTCACGGCTGACCCGAAGAACGCCGACGTGGTGTGGGTCATGAATTCGCCGGTGCTCAAGTCGATCGACGGCGGGCGCACGTTCCGCGTCATCCAGGCCACGCACGGCGACAATCACCAGATCTGGATCAACCCGCTCGACACGAGAGCGATGATCAATTCCAACGACGGCGGCGCGTCCATCTCGCTGGATGGCGGCATCAGCTGGAGTTCGCAGAACAACCAGCCCACGGCGCAGTTCTATCACGTCACCACCGACCACGATTTTCCGTACCGGCTCTACAGCGGCCAGCAGGACAACTCCAGCGTGATCATTCGCAGCCGCAGTGACGACGGCGGCATCGGTGAGCGTGACTGGCGCGACGGGCCCGGGTGCGAAAGCGCCAATATCGGCGTGGGACCGAAGGACTCGCGCTATGTCTACGGCGGCTGCTATCAGGGCCTGATCAATGAACTGGACCAGCAGACCGGGTTGACGCGCGACATCATGCCGTGGCCCGCGATGAACCTCACCGAGCCGACGGACAAGACACGGTATCGCTTCAACTGGACGGCGCCGATCCGCGTCTCGCAGCACGATGGCGCGGTCGTGTACTACGGCGGCAACGTGCTGTTCCGCTCGGGCGATCGTGGCCAGAGCTGGACACCGCTCAGTCCCGACCTCACGAAGAACGACAAGTCGCGACAGGGGAAGGGTGGTGGGCCGATCACCAACGAGGGCGCCGGCGGTGAGGTGTACGGCACGATCGTCGTGATCCACGAGTCACCACTCGATCCGAAGACGATCTACGTCGGCACCGACGACGGCCTGGTGCAGCTCACGCGCGATGGCGGTGCAACCTGGACCAACGTCACGCCGAAGGGCCTGACGGACGGCCTCACGAACGAGATCGAGGTGTCGCCTCATGACGCCGCGACGGTGTACGTGGCTTACCGCACCGACCGCGTCGGCGACCCGGCGGCGCACGTGTTCAAGTCCACGGATTATGGTCGCACCTGGACACGAATGGTGAATGGGCTGCGCGAGAACGAGCCAGTCCGTGTGGTGCGCGAGGATCCCGTGCGCCGGAATCTGCTCTATGCCGGCACCGAGACAGGGCTCTACCTGTCGTACGATGGTGGCGCGCAGTGGCGTGCATTTCCGGCAGCGTTCCCGGTGGTGCCGGTCACCGACCTCGAAGTGCACGACGCCGACCTGGTCGCCGCGACCGAGGGGCGCGCCTTCTGGATTCTCGACGATCTCTCGGCCGTCCGTCAGCATGCCGACTCGCTGATGACGTCCGCGGCATACCTCTACGCACCGCGTGCGGCATATCTCGCCGGCGGACCATCCATGCCGGCGAAGAACGCTGGTCGCAACCCGCTGCCTGGCGCTACGATGTTCTATCGTCTGGCCGCCGATCCGGATAGCGCGACGGCTGTCACCTTCGACATCCTCGATGCGCGTGGTGCGGTGCTGCGGAGCTTCACCAGCACGGACTCGGTGGTCACTGCACGCCTGAAGCCGAAGAAGGGACTGAACTCCGTGAACTGGGACCTGCGTCGCACAGCGCCCACGCGCCTCGCGGGTGTCGTGCTCTTCGGCGCCCCCGGCAGCGGTGGTGCACGCGTCTCGCCCGGCATCTACGGCGTGCGCATGACGATGGGCAGCACCACGACGACGCGGCCGTTGACCGTGCTTGCAGATCCGCGTCTCGACGTGCCTGCTGCCGTGGTTGCCGAACGTGACGCCATGTCGGCGACGATCGCGGATCGAATCCGTGAGATTCATGACGCCGTGCTGCGTTTGCGCGACACGCGCACGCAGGTGCAGGGTGCGCTGGCCCGTGGCCGCGAAGCGAGCAACGCCACCGCGATCGCCGCATCGGGCAAGGGCCTCGTCGCGAAGCTCGACACCATGGATCCGCGCCTCACCACGAAGGCCGCGAACGGGCAGGACATCATCAACTTCGCGAACGGCATCAACGGGCAGTTCGGCTTTCTCATGGGCCAGGTCGAGGGCAATCCGGTCGTCACGAAAGCGGCACGCGAACGGCTCGCGGAACTGGAACAGCAGTGGGCCGTGATTCGTAGTGATGTGGACACCATCGAGCAGGTCGATGTGCCTGCGTTCAACAGGCTGCTGCAGGATGGCACCGTGGCCGGCGTGACGGTGCGCAAGGTCGTGAAGGTTGCCCCGCCCATCAGCTGATCCGTGCCGGTCGTGCGCACCCGTGATTTGCGGCGCACGACCGATGCATCCTTCTCTCAGCACGCCGACACCACGCATGCCCCGCCTCAATCACCGCACGATCCTCGTCCTTGGTCTCTCGCTGCTTGTCACGGCCTGCGCCGGTGCGCGTCGCGCACCCATGACGTCGCCCACCGTCGCCGACGTACCACTGGGCACGCGCCGCGTGATCTCGGGTGCCACGGGCCAGACCGTGCCGTTTGCGGAGATGGCCGACGCGGCGGCGAAGGTCGACGTGGTGTACTTCGGCGAGCAGCATGATGACGAGGAGACGCATCGCGTGGAACTCGCACTGCTGTCCGCGATCGGCGAGCGACGGACGAAGGTCGTGCTGTCGCTGGAGATGTTCGAGCGGGACGTGCAGCCGGTGCTGGACTCGTACCTCGCCGGCCGTATCGGCGAGGCCGAGTTCCGTGAGCAGTCACGCCCATGGCCGAACTATGGCGCCGATTACAGGCCCATGCTGGAGCTGGCCCGGGCGAAGGGGTGGCCGGTGATCGCGGCGAACGTGCCGCGTCGGCTGGCGAGCATGGTGAGCCGTCGCGGTCTCGCCGTCCTCGACTCGCTGCCGCCGGCGGATCGTGCGTTCACGGCGCGTGACAACGACTGCCCGAAGGACCAGTATTACCGCAAGTTCGTGGACGTGATGGGCGGTGGACATGGTGGTGCCGCGTCAGGGGGCGGTGCCGCCGGCATGGATGCGATGATGGACCAGTTCTACCAGGCGCAGTGCATCAAGGACGAGACGATGGCGGAATCGATCGTTGCAGCGCGCGCGAAGGCCGGGAATGATGCGATCGTCGTGCACGTGACCGGCGCATTCCACAGCGACGACGCACTTGGCACCGTCTCGCGTGTCACACGCCGCGTGCCCGGCGTGAAGACGCTCGTGGTGAGTGCCGTGCCCACTGCAGATCCCGCGAACGAGCCGGCGACCGAGTACCTGTCACGCGGACAGTTCATCATCTTCGCGCTGCGTATCAGGCCGTAGCGCAGCGTCGAATACGGCGGTGTCAGGCCTGCCCGGGGCGCAGCATGCGCGTCATCACCAGGTCCTGCTGCGTATCGGTGCCGAGCACGAAGGACTGCCGGCCGACCGACTGAAAGCCCTGTACCTCGTAAAAGCGGATTGCGCGGCCGTTCCGCTCCCACACGCCCAGGAACAGCGCGCCTGCGTGCAGCGCGTGCGCCGCCGCGATGCACGCGGTCATGAGCGCCTGCGCGAGTCCGGTGCCGTGACATGATGCGTCCACGTAGAAACGCTGCAACTCCACCGCCGTCGGGTCGTTCAGGAACTCGCACTGCTTGCCCGTGCGAAGGAGCGCGTAGGCCAGCAGCACGCCGTCACGTTCCGCCACCAGGCATGTGAGCGCCGTGTCGGCCAATTCGAGGGCCTGCACTGCCGGCGCATAGGCAGCCTCCAGAAACAGCGCCATGTCGTGCGGCGTGTTGTGCGCGGCGAATGCGTCGCTGAAGGTCCGGCGACCCAGGTCGGCCAGCGCCGCGGCGTCGCCGGACACGGCGCGTCGGATTGTCGGGTGAGAAGCGTGTGTCGTCATCAGGACATCAAGGTACGACAGACATGCTGCGACGCGCGGCGTGTGCGGCGTGCCCTAGCCGCGGAGTGGTCGGTGGGCCATTCTGTGGTTTCGTGATGTACGCCGGTGCCGCATTTCTTCACTCCCGACATCCGTGACGCCTTTCCTGCTCCTGCTCGCGATGCTCGGACAGCTGCCGACCCAGCCTGGCGCGGCGAAGATCACGGTGCGGCTGCAGAGCGTCCGGCCCAACAAGGGTGGCCTGCTTCGAGTCTCGCTGCACCGCGAGTCGGGGGTCGGTTTTCCTGGACCGTCACCGCTGGCGAACGCGGAGGTGCGTCCCGCTGGCGTCGAGTCGGTGGTCACGTTCGACGCAGTGCCCGGCGCGTACGCCGTGGCCGTGCATCACGACGCCAACGCAAATGGGAAGATGGATTCCAATCTCTTCGGCATTCCGAAGGAAGGCTACGGGATGAGCAACGACCCGAGGCCCCGGTTCCGCGCGCCACGCTTTGCGGAGTCGCGTGTGCTGATCACTCGCGACACGACCCTGATCGTGCGCATGGTCTACTGAGCGCTGCCTGTCGGCGGCGTGTGCGAACATGCGCGCACGGGGCGGTGTGTTGGACCAGCGATCGATGTCAGCCCTTCGACGCAGATTGGGTTGAAGTTGCGTCGCATCGAGTGTGATGCGCCGCATTCCCTTTCACCGAGTGACCGTGCCGTTCAGCAAGACGCAGGAATACGCCGTGCAGGCGCTGATTCATCTGGCGCTGACCCCGACCGACTTCCGCCTGAATCGCGACGTTGCCGAGCCGCTGGACGTGCCTGGCCCCTACCTCGCAAAGGTGCTGTTCGGAAACGAGACGGTCGCCGACATGGCGGCCACGGCGCGCAAGGGGCGCTCGCGTCTCGCTCCGCTGCGGAAGGTCGTGATCAAGCGCTGACGGGTTCCGTCGTGGTGGCGGACCCCGGGCCGATCCGGGCGATCGTGCGCGCCGGCGGCGGCGGTGTGCCGCGCGGCGCTGCGGGACGCGGTATGCCCAGTGCGTCAGCAAGCCATGCCCCCACATCGCCGGCGAGCATCGGCTTGGCGTACAGGTACCCCTGCCCAAGTTCGCAGCCCAGTTCACGCAACATCGCGCGCTGCGCTTCGACCTCGATTCCCTCGGCCACGGTGCGCAGCTGCAGCGAATCGGCCAGCGCGATGATCGTGCGAGCCAGCGCTGCATCGGTGCCGCTGGAGCGGCCCAGCCCCTCCACGAAGCTCCGGTCGATCTTGAGCACGTCCACCGGGAACTGCCGGATGTAGCTGAGCGAGCTGTATCCGGTGCCGAAATCATCGATCGCCAACGAGATACCGAGCTCCTTCAGCTGCTGGAGTCGGTGCCGCATCGTGTCGGAATTGTGCACCAGTGCACTCTCCGTGATCTCGAGGGTCAGCCGTGCGGCATCGAGGCCGGTCTCCAGCAGCGCATCGCGCACATGCGCGACCACGGCGGCCTCCTCCAGCTGCCGTCCGGAAAGGTTGACCGTCAGCCCGATCGGGGCAGATAGCCCTGGCAGCGCGTTCCAGCGCACCGCCTCGCGACAGGCCGCGCGCAGGATGGTGCAGCCGAGTGGCACGATCATCCCCGTCTCTTCCGCGAGTGGAATGAAGGTGTTGGGTGACACGTCGCCGTACTCCGCATGCGACCAGCGGGCGAGCGCCTCGAAGCCGAACGGCGTGCCGTCCTCCAGCGTCACGATCGGCTGGAAGCGCAGCGTGATTTCGTCGTTCTCGATGGCGACGCGCAGGTCGGTCTGCAGTCGCAGCCGTTCGACGGCCTTGTCGTGCATGCCTGGTTCAAACAGCGTGAACCGTCCCTTGCCGCGCTGCTTCGCGCTGTACATCGCGACGTCGGCGTTGCGCAGCATGTCGTCGGCGCTCTCTGCACCGGAATTCCGCACGATGCCGATGCTGGAGCCGACGGTGACTTCGGTGCCGTCGAGCTGCACGGGCTGCTGCATCGATTCCAGCACGCGTTCAGCCACGCGCACGCAGTCCGCCGACTCGCGCACCTGGTCGATCAGGATCGCGAATTCGTCGCCACCCAGGCGCGCGACCGTGTCGCATCCCCGCGTGGCGTTCAGCAGGCGTCGGCCAACCTCGAACAGCAGCTGGTCGCCGGCGGCATGGCCCATCGAGTCGTTGACGGTCTTGAAGTCGTCGAGGTCCAGGAAGAGCACGGCCACGCTGCCCGGCGTAACGGTGCGCCCACCGAGCGCCTTTTCCACACGTTCACGGAAGAGGGCACGGTTGGCGAGGTTCGTGAGCGGATCGTGAAACGCCTGCCAGGTGAGCTGCGCCTCCAGTGCGCGGCGCTCGGTGATGTCCTGCAGCATTGCGATCAGCCCCGTTGATCCCGACGGGTTGTCGACGCGCGAGATCGTCAGCAGTGTCCAGAGCACGCGACCGTCATTGCGCACGAATCGTTGCTGGATCGTGAGGTTCTCGCGTTGCTGCAGGTGCAGCGCGGCGATCAGCTCGTCGGTGAACTCGAGGTCTTCCGGCGGTGAGAAAGCGTTCCAGCGGCGACCGATGAGGCCCGCGCTGTCATAGCCGAGCAGTTGCTCCACGGCGGGGTTCACGTCGACGAAGAAGCCGTCGAGATCGAGCAGGGCAATGGCGATCGCGGCCTGGTTGAAGACCGCGCGCAGACGGGCCTCGCTGTGGCGCACCGTCTCGGCCGCAAGCCGATCGTCAGTGACGTCGCGGAAGATGGCCAGTACGCTGGTGGTCTGCAGTCCAGGCACCATCGGTGTGAGCGTGCACGACAGCCAGCGAATGCCATGGAACGCGCGAGCGCGGAGCATCATGGTCTGCGTCTCGCCCTGCAGCGCGCGCGTGAGCCGATGACGGAAGACGGGAACGTCGTCGCTGACGAGGAGCCGCGGGACGCCCTCGCGCAGCATTTCCGGGCGTTCACATCGAGCCATCGAGAGCGCGGCGCGATTGACGTGTGTCAGCAACCCGTCGTGGCTCAGCACCATGACGAGATCCTGCGCCGCGTCCATGAGCGCGCGATACCGGAGCGCGCGCTGGCGCAGCATGCGCGTGAGGTTGTACTGCGTCCAGCCCAGGCCAAGCATCTGCACCGTGACCAGGAGCACGCCAGCCACGGCAGGGCCCCATGCACCGCGCATGGACGGCACGCCGAAGAAGTGGCTGTCGGGGAGCAGGGCGGCAGCCTGCAGGGCAAGGACGCCGGCCAGCGACATCAGCCCGACGACACCCACCACGCCCACGCGTCGCAACGGGAGCAGCGATGCAGTGGCCACCGTCAGCACCCCGTAGAGCACCGCGCCGCACCACCAGATGCCGCCTGTGAAGGCGATCAAGCCTGCGATCACGACGCCGTCGACACAGAGCGTGGCGGTCACGAGCTGCTCCAGCCGGTGCGCGGCACGCTCGCGTGCGAACAGCGCGATCTGCCCCAGCGACAGCCCTGCCCACGCCAGCGCCAGGAGACCGGCGTACGGCGACAGTCCGGCGCCCGTGACGGTCGCCGCGAGCGCCAGCACGAAAATCACCGTGACACAGCACAGGCGCACATGGCCGAGCGTGCGGACCGAGCCGCGATCGAGCCGCGGGGCCTGGAAGGATTGAAGCATACCTCGCAGGTATCGACCGGTCCGGCAGGGACATCAAGCCCGCAGATCGGCGCAAGCCTCCGTGTGACGGACGCTCAGGGTACCCTGCGCGGCGGGCGCCGCATCAGAATTCGCGGCGCTTCATCTCCTTGAACATCTCGTCGGCTTCACCCGGCGTGTCTTCGGTGCCCGGCTTCTTGGTGGCCTCGAGGGTCGCGTCGAACGACGGGCGCGGCTTGGCTGCCTTGGCGGCGGCCTTTTCCTGTGTCTTCTTGAGCAGCTTCTGCAGCTGATTGTCCTTCACTGTGCCTGCCTCCGCGTGGGTTCGTGCACTAATCTGCACGTCGACTCACGTTTCCTGTCAATGACCCGTCTCTCGATGACCAGCGACTCAGTGCACGGCCCGTCGCGCATGCGACGTGTTTGCCTCGACCGGTTTCGCCTTCCGCGCGGTGCGGTCGGCGTCATTCCGTCACTTGGCGTGGCGCTGCTGGCGGCGTGCGGCGGGGGCGAACGGTCGGAGGCGGCACCGGCGATGGCGCCCGAGAGCGTATCGGCCCGACGTGCGCCGACCGATCCGGTCCTGCCGCGGCAGCTCGACGCGATGCCGGCGCGTGCCGGTGCCGTGGTGGCCACGGCTGCCGTGCGACGCGACACGACGACGTTCGGTGTCGGTCCAGCCATCGTCACGCTCACATCGGGCGACACGCTGGTCGTGACCGACAGCGCCGTGCGGGTCTGGGCGCTTGGCGGCTCCATGGTCGCGGTGTCGGGGCTGGATGGCGCGGGCGGCTTCGAGAACGAAGGCGAGTCGCTGACGGTCGTCGATGTGGCAACAGGGACGAGGCGTCGCGTGATCTCGGACTACTTCCCCATCGTGCGCGTGGAGCGCGCGCCGTCGCCGGGCCGCTCGCCGCTGCTGGTGCACATGCGCGACGGCGGGCGCGGCAGCCTGCACGTGACTGTGGTCGATCCGCGACGGGGACAGGTGTTCCGCGAGAGCAACGCATTGGGACGTATCGCGGGTGATCGCATCATCGTATCGGGTTATGCAGATGGCGAGACCGCCGTGGAGTTCGGCGACCGCCGTCGACCGCTGCGCGTCGACACGATTCCGATCAATGCGACCGACACGCTGCCGCTGCTGGTCGTGCCGCGGGCACCGCGCTGATGCGCGCAGCGCGCGGGGTCGCACGGTCGATGCAGCTGCTTGCACTGTCGACGCTGATGCACGTCGCCAGCGTGCAGGCGCAGGAGACGCCCGGCGTTCCGCCGCGCCGTGGCGCATGGCCGGCGCTGAGGACCGATGCTGCGCTCGACCGGGCGCTGCGTGAACTCGCGGCTGGCGTGCGCGGTGATGTGGGGATCTACGTGCGGCATCTCCGCACAGGACGTGGCGCCGCCATTCGTGCCGACGAGGCGTTTCCCACCGCGTCGATGATCAAGGTGCCGATCATGATCGCGGTGCACGACGCCGTCGCGCGCGGTGCGCTGCACTACGCCGACACGCTCACCTGGCGCGACAGCCTGCGCTACAGCGGCGAGGACGACCTGTTCAATCACCTGCGCGATTCCACGCGTGTCGCCCTGCCGATGATCCAGATGCTGTCGATCACGATCAGCGACAATGCGGCCAGCCTGTGGCTGCAGGGGCTCGTCGGCGGCGAGGCGATCAACCGGTGGCTGGCGACGAACGGCTTCGACAGCACCCGCGTGAACTCGCGGACGCCCGGCCGCGAGGAGGCGCGACGTCGCTACCGGTGGGGTCAGACGACGCCGCGCGAGATGGCCGAATTGCTGGTCCGCATCCGCGAGCGCCGGGCGGTGAGCGCGGCTGCCAGCGATGCGATGTACCGCGCGCTCACCCGGATCTTCTGGAACGGCGAGTCGCTCAGTCGTATTCCGCCGTGGGTGCAGGCCGCGAGCAAGCAGGGATCCGTGGATCGCTCGCGTTCCGAGGTCGTGCTCGTGAACGCGCCGGGTGGCGACTACGTGTTCTGCATCATCACGAAGAACCAGCTGGACGAGCGCTACACGTCCGACAACGAGGGATGGGTGCTGCACCGTGCAGTGAGCGCGCTGCTCTGGAAGCACTTCGAACCGCGACACCCGTATGTGCCGGCCGACGGCGCGAGCGGGTACATCCCCTGATGCTCACTTCGTGAGCTGACGTTCGACGTACGCCGGTGCCTCCGCGAGCAGCGCGGGGCCCCATGGCAGCAGGTCGGGGCGCGGCCAGCTCAGCACCCATCCTGCATAGTCCACGCGGCGGAACGCCAGCATGACGCGCAGGTCACGCATGAAGCCCGTCGGCAGCGAGCGCACGTCGTGATATCCGGCGAGTACGGCATCGAGCATCGCGTCGCTGCCGCGTCGTCGCTCCACCTTGCTCCAGAGGCAGGCCACGTCGAGCATGAAGCGACCGTTGGCGAAGTCCTCGAAATCCACGATGCCGACCCCGTCGCGGCGAAAGCGCAGGTTCTGCCAATGCGCGTCGGTGTGGATGAGGCCTTCGTGCGCCGCGCCGCGTGGCAATGCGGCCTGCGCGTCAGCCAACGCAACGCACGACTGCCGGAGGCCGAGCGCGACGCCTGGTGACCGGCCGGCGGCGGCCGCCGGCTCACCCGCCGCCACATCACGCAGCCGCGTCGCGAGCTCGAAGAGCCGCGGAATCCACCATGTGTGCCGCGCCTCGGCGATGCCGGCTGGCGCATTGGCGTTGGCGAGGTGCAGCCGCGCCAGCAGCGCACCGGCGCGCCGGAAGTCCGCGCGCCGAAGACCGTGATTCAGGTGCCGGCCGGGCACCCAGCTGCAGGCGATGGCGCGCCACGCGCCCGGCGACTCGTCGGTCAGTTCGTGTGACACGAGCGATGCGCCGCGCCAGGCGTGCGGAATGGGCACATCGAGCTGGTGGGCGTGGGCGAGATGCATGAGCCACCGCGTCTCCGCCGTCAGCCGGAAAGCCGAGTCCGGCAGGGCGCGGACCAGGCGCAGCTGGGTGCGGGTGCCGTCAGGCCGGGTGTGTGCCAGGCACACCTTCCCGAAGCGCCGGCTGAGCATGTGTATGCGGCCGCGGCCGAGCCCGAATCCCTCGAGTGCGCGCCGGAGAATCCGCGTCGGTATCATGGGCCGCGCATGACACATGCATTGCCTGACGTATCATCGACGCTCGCGGACATGGTGGTCGGCAGTCGACATCCGCTTTCAGGCAGCACAGGCGACGTGTGCCGCACGGGTCGGCATGCGTGCGATGAGGCGGCAATGTCGTGCGGTCGGAAGTTCACGAGGTGTGGTCGGAAGTGTCGGACGGGTGGCCGGAGGATGATGGCGCGGCATGCGCCACGCCAGCCTGACCGGCCAGATCGCTGGTCGACCGCAGCAGGTGGTCCGCTTACTGTTGGTGCACGCGGCTCGATGCCGCCGATTCATCCTTTCATGCGCAATTCGACAGACACCGCAGCTTTCGCCCCCCGTCTGGTGCAGTCGCCTGGAGCGACACCGCACGTCCACGAGCTTTCGGTCGTGGTGCCCGTGCACGACGAACGGGAAAACATCGCGCCACTGGTGCGCGAGATCGTGGCGTCGCTGTCCGGCGTGGTCTCGTTCGAGATCGTGTACGTGGACGATGGCAGCAGCGACGGCACGGCAGAGGCGCTGGAGCTGATGCAGCACGAGGTGGCGCACCTGCGTGTGGTACGGCATGAGACCAGCGCGGGGCAGAGCACCGCAATCCGCAGCGGCATCATGGCGGCCCGTGGCCGCTGGATCGCCACGCTCGATGGCGACGGCCAGAACGACCCGGCAGACATTCCCGCGCTGCTCACCCGGGCCTGCTCGCTCGCCGCACAGCGTGGCGATGACACGCTGCTGATTGCAGGCTGGCGCACGAACCGTCTCGACACGCCCTTCACGCGGTGGCAGTCACGCGTGGCGAACGTCGTGCGCTCGCGATTGTTGCGCGACGGCACGCCGGACACGGGGTGCGGCTTGAAGGTGTATCCGCGCGCACTCTTCGTGCGGCTGCCGTATTTCGATCACATGCACCGATTCATGCCGGCGCTGGTGCGCCGCGAAGGTGGCGACGTGATGTCCGTGCCCGTGAATCACCGGCCGCGCACACGCGGGCGGTCGCATTACGGCGTGATGAACCGGCTCTGGACCGGGCTGGTGGACATGGCGGGCGTGATCTGGCTCTCGCGCCGGGCGCATGCACCGCAGTCGTCGGAGCTGTTGCGCGCACCGCGCGGCGGCGGGCACTGATGGACAGCTCGACCCTCTGGCTCGCAATCGGGTTCCTCGGGCAATCGCTCTTCTCGGCGCGCTTCATCATCCAGTGGCTGGTCAGCGAGCGGCGCCGCACGAGCGTGACACCCGTCGCGTTCTGGTACTTCAGCCTGGCCGGCGGCGTGATCCTGCTGTCATATGCCATTCACCGACAGGACAAGGTCTTCATCGTGGGCCAGGCCGTGGGCCTGCTGGTCTACATCCGGAACCTGATGCTGATCATGCGTCCGCGCACCGACGGTTCGAGCGATACGATGCCGTCGCCGTCTGCCGACACGTCCGACGATTGAGCACCGCGTGAGCGTGTACGAATCCTCCGCGCCTCGCGGAGGTGGTGTCACCGGGGCGGCCCTTCTGGGGGCGCTCGTGACCACCCCGGGGCTGTTCACGCGTCCGTTGCTCGCCATGGACGAGACACGGTACGCGCCCGTCGCACTCGAGATGCTGCAGCGCGGCGACTGGCTCGTGCCGCACCTGAATGGCGAGACGTACAGCCACAAGCCGCCGCTACTGTTCTGGCTCGTCCTGGCGGGATGGAAGGTGGTGGGCGTGAGCGAAGTCTGGGCGCGCCTCGTCGCGCCGCTGGCCGGCATCGTCGCGCTGGTGCTGGTGACGTCTCTCGCACGCGCGCTCTGGCCGCATGACAAGCGTATCCGCCGGTGGGTGCCCGTGATCACCGCGGGTGCACTGGGCTGGATGTCGTTCGGTTCGTTCTTCATGTTCGATACACTCCTGACCTGCAGCGCCCTGCTCGCGCTGCTTGGCGTGGTACAGGCCGTGGAGCATGATCGTCGGCGTGGCATCGTGATGCTGGCGCTGGGCATCACGCTCGGTGTGCTGTCGAAGGGCCCCGTGATTTTGATGCATGTGCTGCCCGCGGCACTCGTTGCGCCGTGGTGGGCCACGCCGCGTGCCGGTCGTCGCTGGAGCACCTGGTACCTCTCGCTGCTGGGGGGCGTGCTGCTCGGTGCGGCCGGCGCACTGTGCTGGGCGATTCCGGCAGGCATCGCTGGCGGACCTGCGTACCAGCACGCGATCTTCCTGGGTCAGACCGCCGGACGCCTCACCGACAGCTTTGCACATCGCCGTGCGTTCTGGTGGTACCTGCCGCTGTTGCCGGCGCTGCTCTTCCCATGGTTCGCGTGGCCCGAGGCGTGGCGATCGCTTGGTGCGCTGCGACGGGCACCGCGCGAGGCCGGCGTTCGCTTCTGCATCGCATGGAGCGCCTGTGGCCTGCTCGCATTCTCGCTGGTGAGCGGGAAGCAGCTGCATTATCTGCTGCCTTTCGTGCCGGCGCTGGCGCTGCTGCTTGCACGCGGCCTGAGTCAGCGGGAAGCCGCACACCTCGAACGTCCGTGGCTCGCCGCGGCCGTCATCGCGCTGCTTGGTGCGGCGGTGATCGTGATGGGTATCTGGCCACCCGCGGCAGCAGCGCTCTGGTGGCCGCACGACGCACTTGCGTGGTGGTTTGCGCTGTTGCCCATGGGCGCGGCCGTGATGCTGGTGGGCTGGCAGCGTGGTCGCATCACGCGCAACGCGGCGCTGCACGTGCTGGCCGCGAGTAGTGCGGTGCTGCTCTGCGGACTGCAGCTTGCTGCCGCACGCGCGGCACTGGTGCCGTACGACACGACGCCGATGGCGGCGGCAGTGAAGCAGGCGATCGATGCGGGCCGCCCCGTCGCCATGCTCGGTACCTACAACGGTGAATACCACTTCGCCGCCCGCCTGCGTGACGTGCACATCGACGTGCTGCCGCCGGCGGATGCGGACGCGTGGCTGCAGTCGCATCCCACCGGCCTGCTGCTCCGCTACGACCGTGGCCGCACGCCACCGCCGATGCGCGACATCGTGGCACGTCATCCCTTCCGCAACGGCTGGGCGACGCTTGCCGCGTCGGTGCCGTAACGCGACGCGACGCACGCACGCACACTGCAGCGTTGGCTGCGTGTGTCGCGTGCGGTGCGTCTGTTGCGTCACATGCGTCACATGCGTCACGTGCGTCACGTGCGTCAGTCGCGTCAGGTGCGCGACACGCCGGGACCAATGGCGCGAGCGAAGGCCGCACCGATCACCAGCCGCATCTGCTCGCGTTCCAGCAGGAAGGCATCGTGACCGTGAACTGAGCGCACGGCCGTGTAAGCGGCGCCCACCGCACCCGTCCACTCCTCGATGATGTCGGCGCTGTAGAGCGCATCGCCCACCACGCCGACGGCGCTCAAGCGATCGGCGTGGGGCGTCATCGCCGCGCGCCACCCGCCGCGCCCGCGACCCACGTCGTGCGAGTCCATGGCGCGCACGCGTCGCTCGTATTCCAGTGGATCGAACCGCGAAATGAGCTTGCGTCCATGGTGCTGCAGGTAGCCTGCCATGGTGCGTCCGTTGCGTTCCGGTGCATCCATTCCGAAACGCATCTCGAATTCGCGTTCCGTGCGATAGGTCATCATGCCGACGGCGCGCGCGAGCGCAAAACCCTGCGGTGTGTCCGCCGCCTGCAGCGCCTGCAGCTGAATCATGTTCCACCCGGCGCTCCATGCGGTCTGCACGGCGGGCGCGGCGAGCACCAGCGCATGTGTCGGCGCACCGGCTTCCAGCCCCGTTTCCAGCGCGATCATGCCGCCCAGCGATCCGCCGGTGACGAACACCGGGTGCGGCAATCCCAGTGCACGCACGAGGGCGAGTATGCCCCGCGCGATGTCGCGAATCGTGGGCGGGTACTCACGATCGAGCGTCGCGATGGTGGTCGCTGCAAAGCCGTGCGCGTACAGCGTGGTGCAGTGCTCGCGGGCCTGCGCCGGACCGACGTCGTTCCACCAGTCCTGCAGGATGTCCGGCGTGCCCGTGAGTGACGGGCAGACGATCACGAGGCCGGCGCACCGACCCGGCGGCTCCGTGAGCGCGTATTCAAATGCGGCGTCGCTGACGGTACGACCATGCTCGAACGTGAACGCGCCGATGCCGTGCTGCGGCAGAGCCGGACGTTCCGACGCACCCGAGGCGTGCATGTGCGTGTGCAGGTCCGTGTCCATGTGCGTGTGCGGCTTGAACGATCGTGCTATTTGCGTGGCCCGCGCACGCCGGGCCGACGCGACCGTGTCTTGCGCGGCTTGCGCGGCGGTGTCGGCGGCAGGTCGCGCACGAACAGAAATTTCTTGCCGATGGACAGCTCGGAACGCGAGATGGCACGGTAGCGCCAGATCTTTTCGGGGAACTGGTCGATGGACGACTGCATGAACCCGGCGCCCAGGAACAGCGTGTCGGCCAGCGAGACGGCGAACAGCTGCGGATAGCCGCGTCGGTTGGCGAGATCCACGGCGGCGGTGATGAGGTGCCGACCCAACCCCTTGCCCTGCGCGGCCGGCGCGACCGCGAGCGACACGAGCTCGCAGAGTGAGGGCGAGTACTCGTCCAGCGCGACCTGTCCCCAGATCGAGCCATCGGGTCCTCGCACGAGCCGGTAGTCGCTGAGGTGCGTGCGCACGAACTCCGACGTGCGCGGCAGCGTGAGTCCGTCGGCCGAGAACTGGTTGTTGAGCGCAACGATGCGCGGCACATCGGCATCGGTGGCCGATGTGGCGGTGGGCAGCGGCAGGCGTTCCTTCGCGACAGGCTTGATGAGCGGTGTCACGATGCGGTTCCGGCGAGGGCGTGCATGGCGTTACCGGTCAGGCGAAACGTCGTCCATTCGCTGAGGCCGCGGGCGCCGAGCGATTCGTAGAATCCGATGGACGGCGTGTTCCAGTCGAGCACCGCCCATTCGACCCGTCCGCAGTCGCGTTCCACCGCAAGTCGTGCGAGGTGGGCGAGCAGCTGTTTCCCGATACCGTGACCGCGGTGCTCGGGCCGCACGAACAGGTCCTCGAGCCAGATGCCCGGTTGCGCCAGAAACGTGGAGTAGTTGCTGCAGAACAACGCGAAGCCGGCGACCGCGCCCTCTGCGGTCTCGGCCAGCATGACCTCTGCCTTCGGTGCGGCGCCGAACAGCGTCTCGCGCAGCCTGGTCTCCGTCGCGACGCAGTCGTCACGCATGCGCTCGTACTCGGCGAGCGCCTGAATCAGCGCGAGGATCGCCGGCACGTCGCGTTCGGTGGCGGCACGGAGCACCGCGGGTGGCTGGGTCATGCGGGACAAAGAATGAAGGGAAGACGGCACGCGACAGAGGGTCCGTCTGCTGCCGCACAAGATACCCGCATCACCGGATCGACCACACCGCCACGCGCAGCCGCATGATGACCTCCACCACGATGGACCACGAACTGTACCTCGACGGGCGCGCGGTGACGCCGTCCCACGACAGCGGTGCGCGACTGGCTCGGGCGCTGCTCAGCTACCTGGTGGCGCTGACCGCCACGCTGCTGCTGCTGCCATTCGACTTCGCCCTGCCGGCCAGCTACGGCTTCCGGTTCGACACATCGCCGATTGGCGCCCTCGTCATGTTCGGGCTGTACGTGCCGTACGGCTTCCTCACGCGACGCGCGCGAACCGGCAGGCGTGGCGGGCATGTGGCAATCATCATGCTCTCGGCCGGCATGCTCGCACTGGCGCTGGAGACGGCTCAGCTCTTCGTGCCCGCCGCGAATGCGTCGGTGTGGCACCTGGTCAGCGCCGTGGCGGGCGCGGCGATCGGCGCCGTGGTCTGCGAGCGCGTGCACCACGACGTGCGGAGCACTGCAAACGCCGCGCAAACCCTGCTGCTGCAGCTTCCGTTGATGGGACTCGTGTACCTGCTGCTTCCGCTGCTCTGGGCCAGTGCCGCGGCGGCGCAGGACGATCCGTCACGACTGGCGCTCACGCTCTGCGTGGGCATGGCCGGTGCGTCGATCCTGGGGTCCGTCGCACGGGCGACACGCGCCTTCACGCCCGATCGCGCCTGGTGGGTGGTGCCGGGCGTGGCTGCGATCTGGAGTTCGCTCGGCATGCTGCCGTCGGTGCTGGTGGATTGGCGTCTCACGATCGGCCTGGTGGCTGCCGTCGTCGTGTTCGCAGGCTGGCGTGGTCGCTGGTCCGCCCCGATGTTCGTGGAGCGTCGCTACGAAGCGCGCGCACTGCTGGTCGCATCGCCGTTCATGGCGCTGTACTTCATTCTTGCCGGTGTGTGGCCGGGCCACAGTTTCCGCAGCAATCCGCTGCTGCACCTTGGCATGCCGACCACCGAGCAGGGACTCGCGATGGCGCTGCCGCTGCTGGAAATGGGGATCGCCGCAACGATCATGGGCTACATGCTCGCCGAATTCCGCGGGCGGAATGAATCCTCGTTCCGCGAGAACGGCGCCGGTGTGGTGTCGTGGGCCTGTGCGATTCTGCTGGTGACGGAGGCGGCGCGTAGCGTCTTTGGCTACGAAGGTGCAAGCCTGCTGCGCGCCGCACTCTGCGTGCTCGCGGCAACGTACGGCGCGGGTTTGTACCACCTGCAGCGTGCCCACGTGAAGGTGCTTGCGCGACGTCTTGGCCAGTCGTCACCGGGCGATCAGCACCCGCGATCAGCCTAGCCGGCGCGACACGATCAGCATGACCGCCGCGCCACAGACTATCAGCGCGGGAATGCGCAGCGGCGGCACGAGCGCCATGACGATCAGGCCGACTGCAAGCACCAGCACCTCTGTTGACGGCAGCACGACACGCGGCGGTGGCAGCATCGAAGCGCCGGTGATCATCTCCGCAAACGTGCTCGCCCCGTCGCGCGGCGCTCTGCCCGAGGCAGCATGCGTCGCGGTGCGCGCGCTCTGCGTCGGCGATTCGAGCAACGTGAGCCCGTAACGCACGGCGGTTTCCAGCAGCGAGGTGCCCGCCGGCACCGTGGGCGTGAACTGCGGCGTGCTGCGCGGTTCAATACCGATGACCGGCACTGCCGACGGCGTCATCCGCTCGATCGCGCGTTGCACGGCTGGCGTGGGCCGGCCGGCCCGCTCACCAAG
>JACMPK010000055.1 GCA_014377535.1 Gemmatimonadaceae bacterium | reverse complement strand
GTCGCGGAACACCTGCAGCCGTCGCAGGTTGCGCCCCGTCTCGGCCGTGCGCGCGGAGTCGGGCGGATCGCCAGCGTGCAACAGCATCTCACGCTCCACCACCCGCTGCCGTGTGCGCACATGCACGTTGTTCATGAGGCGCGCGTACCAGCCCCGCGTATCGGCGGAGTCATAGATGTCGTGCCGCGTGATGAGCACGCGTTGGAGGCGCGCAGAGGACGCACCAGCATTCGCCTCGCCCATCGTCTCCGTGGTCTGTGCGCGCCCGACGCTCGCTACTGCGGCAGAAACGAGCAGGTACCCGACCAGAGCTGGCAGGCGAGCGTTCAAGTGCGGGATCGGCAGCAGCACCGGTTTCAAGAGTCTCGAGAGAAGTCGGCGTATCGAGGGGTGGCAACGGCCACGACCGCAGTTGAAATCGAACCGTGCCGAGTCAACACGACAAGCCAGACACCTGAACCCGGCGTTCGTGCCATCGCGAGCCCTTCAAACCTTCCGGCAGAGTTCGTCCGCGAGCCGCGTGAGTTCCTGCCGCCTCGCCGTTACTGCCACGACCTTCCTGACTTACACGATCCGGATTTGTCCTGCGTCGCACCGATGTACAAATACTTCAAGACAAAACTGCCACACACCAAGGACACAAATCTGTATAACACGCAGCGCTGCGCGCGTTGCACGATGGCTCGTGAGCGTTGCTGTCGCCGCTTTCCGCGGATGAGCCCCGTATCTCAACGCGGGTGTCGGGCTGTTCCGAGGAAATGTTCTGCTGCGCCGTCGCTGATGGCTGCTTCTGTCGCGCAGCGCTTCGTGTTGTGCCGGTCTGCGGCAGTCGCAGTATCGCAATGAGGCAGCGCTGCATCGAAGCCGTTGCCGTCCACGATATACAAGCGACTCACTTGACGAGGATGATCCGCGGATTGACGGGATACACCCATTCGACGCCGCGCGCCGAGACCATGCCGTCGTCCTCGAGCGGAATGCGCAGCTTCTTGCCGCCCCATTCAGGGATCGGCGTGTAGGCGAAGAGCTCGATCGAGAAGAGGTTCGACGGGCGCATCTCGTAGGTCAGGCGTCCGGGATTGAAGAAGGCCATCGACGGGCCGATGCCGTGGCCCCAGTCGCCCACGCTGTGGCAGCCGATGATGAACTCGATGCTGCTGTCCGCGCGCACCTGGTTGAAGCCACGCATGGGCAGGATGCCCTCCTTCGTGATGGCGGCATTGATCACGTCCATCATCGCCTGCGCGGTCTTACCGGGGCGTGCGGTGCGGTGGATCACGTCGCGCACGCGCACCGCATTGTCGAAGGCTTTCTGAAAGCTTGCGGGTAACGTGGTCTCGCCTGGCTTGAGCACGTACGCGATGCGTTTCTGGTCCGTCCACATCGTGAGGTAACCCACGCCGAAGTCCAGCATGATCAGGTCGCCGCGCTGGATGATGCGATCGGTGCTCGTGGCCTCGATGCCATTCGGGCCTGTGATGTAGACCGACGGCACGCCGAACGATGATCCCAGATGCCGCTCGTACTGCTGCTGCTCGATCCACCACGCGACATCGGCCAGCGTCGTCACCCCCGGCGTGATCACCTCGTTCGACAGCGCACGCTCGGCGATCTGCCGGCCCATCTCGCCCGCCTCGCCGAACGCGACGATCTCGGATGCCGTGCGTCGCGACGAAAAATCGGAGACCAGCTTTTCCGCACTCACCAGGCGCGATGAGAGTTGCGGGCCCAGCGTGCGCACCATCTGCTCACGGACCATGTGAGACAGACCGTCGGCCATACCCATCTCAGCCGACATGTTGATGCCGATGCGCTTCGGGTTACGCGTCTGCACGAACGTCAGCAGGTCGCTCGCGTTGCCATCAGCGATGTCATACGCGCCGCACATCTCGCGATGATGATCCTCGATGCCGAGCGCCGCGCGTTCGATGCGCTTGCCACCCGTGTCGGTGAAGATGAAGTAGCCCACCGAACCCGTGTAGCCACCACCGAGCAGAGGCGCCAGCGGATCATCATGCCCTTCCTTCTGCGCGACGATCCACATGTCGATGCCATTCTCCCGCATCGCTTCAGGCAGGATGTGATCGAACTTTTCCTTGCGCATCTGGCACAGGCGGTCCCACCGGATCTTGGCGTCCGGCAGGCTGTTGCGCTGTGCTCCGGCTGTTGATCCGAGCGTGACAAGCATCATCGACGCTGCTGCTGCGAGCCGTGCAATGCGCATTGTTCTGTCGTGTGGAGGTTTGATGAACAGCTTTTCACTTATGTACTGCAACTGCACGGAACCGCCTTGAACGGAGAACTGGAGTGCCGCGGCATGTCGCTCGCGCCTGCAGGCGTCCGCATCGCTCGTGGTTTCCCATGCCTGTGTCGAGTGCCGATTCGCTACCCATTCACTACGTCACACGCGGTGCAGCAGGTGAAGGTGCCATTGCCCATGCCGTCCGCATTTCCGCGGCCATGCAGTGCCCGGTTCGAGTGCAGTTTTGCGCAGCGGCAATTCTGCGTCACCACCGGTGCAGTTCAGGTCCCCGGCTTCAGATAACGCGCCAGGAACGCCCAGATTTCTTTCCGCGACTCTCTCGCCAGCCGCGTATCGATTCGGTTGAACTCATGCCCACCAGGCGCTGCCTCGTACACCTTGGCGTCAAACGTCTTCCCGGCTGCCTTGAGCGCTTCGATCAGGTGCTGCACTTCCATCACGTTCACGTCTTCATCGATCGTATTGGTATGGATCAGCAGCGGAATGCGCAGCTTTGCGACTGAGTTCACCGGTGAGCGACGCCGGTATTCAGCCGGATCGTCGATCGCACTCTTGCCGATGAATTCCGTGAACGTCGCCTGATAGCCCGCGCCCTTGTAGCCCATGCGCTGGATCAGGTCCGAGACCGGCACACCCGCGTAAGCCACCTTGTACGCGTCCGGATAGTTGAACGCATTGAAGAGTGTGAGGTAACCGCCGTGGCTCCAGCCGAGGATGCCCACGCGTGCCGGGTCCACGTTGGGCAGATTGTCCACCGCCCAGTCGCGCGCCGCCTTCACGTCGTCGATCTCGCCGCCCCCGTAGTCGATCGCGTCGTAGAGTTCCGCGCCGTACCCCGTGCTGCCGCGGTATTCCGGCGCAACCACCACGTAGCCCTGCTCCAGCAGTTCACGAAGGATGTGCGAGTAGTAGCGGTCGAACGAGCCATGCACGTAGCCGTGCACCAGGATCAGCAACGGCGCCTTGCGGGTGCCGAGGGACTTGGGCGTGAAGGAGTAGACCGGGAAGCGCAGCGGGTTGCCCGCGCCCTGTCCGGTGGAGTTGGCTGTGCGGACCGGCACCGGTGAGGTGATCCACCACTTGTCCATCACCGCGATGTCGTCGGTGCGGGCACGCCATTCCAGGTCGTCGACCTTCTTCTCGAGGATCTCGAGCTGGCGATCGTACGAGCGGGGGGGCGCTGTGGTCGTGGTCCCGGATGTCGGGAGCGGTTGCCCGGTGAGGGGCGCTGGGGCGGCCGCGGTGGCGACGGCGATCAGGCAGGCCGCGAGGGCAGTGCGGGTGAGGAGCATGAGGCGGGGCGGCAGGCGGCGAAAACAGCGGGCGTGACCGAACGCATCATCACCGTCGGGAGGGCGTCAGGAAAGGCTTCCGCGTCAGGCGGGTGGCGCGGCAGCTGTCCTGACACCCCGGCATGCCCGCTATGCGTCTGGATCGAGAAGGTTCCGCAGCCTTGCGCGGTACCACGACGACGCGAGCATTTGTTCAGCCTCCTCGTCCGCTTCCAGTATCAGTAGCTCCGGCGCTGACGTGCAGAACTCCTTGTCGAGAAGTATGGCTATGCCTTCCTCGAATTTCCCGAGCGGGATCAGCGCACGATCGCGCAGCCGGCTCTCGGTCTCCGCCCCGTCGAAGAGCCCGGGAAACGAGAGACGAAGCTCCGCAACGCGATCGTCCGTGATCCGTTCCACCAGCCTGACGCCGACCGCATGCAGCGCCGGCACATCCGGGGCGCGGTATTCCAGCGGGCCGCCGACGTCGAGAGCACCCAACGTGATCGCGACACAGCGGCGCAGCACCTTCGCCATCGTGATCTCCTCGTCCGTGCTGACCATGAAGACATGCTTGTTGCAGTCGCTGCAGTAGCGCGCATCCATGCGATCGGTCGGTGCGAGGTCGTTCAGTCGCTTGTCGCAGACGAATGCGAGGTCGCAGTGAGACATTGACCGTACTCCAAGGTTGAATTCGAGTGCAATTCGGTGACAGTACACGATCTGTTTGCAGTAGTCTGTCTTGCTGCTGGCCGCCCATGCGCGTACGTACGCATTCCACGTTCGTACCGCAGACTTCTCGAAGGTATCCGCTGGTATCTGGTCATCATGAGACACGATTACGAGTGTCCGGGACCAATCAGACCTCACAAGCACTCGGCACCATATGTCAGTATTGCCCATCACCATCGGCGACGAAGCGTTTCTCCGTCTTCCCTACCGGGTCCGGGTGAAGGCATGCTGGAACAACGACTCCGCGATCCCGTCCAGCAGCGGCTTCCGCGCCAGGCGTTCGCGCCACTCCCGCGGGATCGCCGACTCGCACGAGTTGGGGATCGGGCGGTGGTGCGGGAGCGTCGTGGTGTGAGGCTGGCTGCGCAAGCTGTCTCCGGATTCGTGGGGCAGTCGGGGAGGGCAGGATGTGGCAGTGTAGGGGTGAGGTCTGACAGCGGCGGTGCGGGGTGTGGTCGCTTCGCCACAATTGGTTTGAGGCAAGCACGCTGAGAGACGCCGAAGGTATCGTCGCAAGCATACCTGTGACATGTGTGAACGGATATGCCGTGCGCCAATTGCGAGAACAGCGCATTGATGAGCGCACCTCTGCTTCGTGATCGAAGGCGTCGCTTGGTGTTGAGACGCCCCTCGGACCAACGACGCATGTCACCCGGCGTGAGGTGGTTGCGATTGGTGCCATGCGCGGCCGTGAACACTGTGTGTTCCAGACCACACCAGACTCGGTAGCTTGCAGGTGTCCACTCGAACCGAGACACGTCGATGCCGCCCGTACAAGTCCTGCTCCTGCTCGTTCCCCTGACGTATTTGGGGGCAGCGCTGCTTCCCGAGCGATGCTTCGCCCGTCTCCCGGAACGCCGCTGGACCGCGTCCATCTTCGCGTCTGCTGCCGCTTGGCTCCTTGCTCTCGTCGCCGCCGGAACCCTCGTCATCCAAGGCGCACGCGTCGCAGAGATCACGCTCGGCAACACGTCCGCCGTGACACTCGGCTTCCGGCTCGATGCGCTGACCGTCGTGATGCTCGTATTGATCACCAGCGTCGCCGCCGTGATCCTGCGCTTCTCGCGACGCTACCTCGATGGCGAAACGGGACTGTCGCGCTACATGCGCCTCTTCCTCGCGACCATGGCGGCGGTCTCGCTACTCGTCGTCACCAACGACCTCGCCATCCTGGCGCCCGCCTGGACGACGTCCAGCCTCACGCTGCACCAGCTGCTGACATTCTATGGTGACCGCGCGCCCGCACTGATTGCCGCACACAAGAAGTTTTTGCTGAGCCGAGTGGCCGACGTCGCCATCGTTGCATCGGTCGCGCTGATCTGGCGTGTGATGGGAACGCAGCGCATCGACGAGCTGCTCGCCCGGGCCGCCGTGATGCGCGACGTACCGCTCGCGTTGCAGATGGCCGGCATCCTGCTCGCCACAGGCGTCGGCATCCGCTCGGCCCAGCTTCCGTTCCACGGCTGGCTGATCCAGGTCATGGAAGCGCCCACGCCGGTGTCGGCGTTCCTGCACGCCGGCATCGTGAACATCGGTGGCTTCGTACTGATCCGGCTGGGTGGGCTGTTCGCACAGCTGGAAGTGGCGCAGACGCTGCTCGTCATCGCCGGCACCTGCACCGCCGTGCTCGCGGCACTCGTCATGAGCACGCGCGTGAGCGTGAAGGTGTCGCTCGCCTGGTCCACCTGTGCGCAGATGGGCTTCATGCTGCTCGAGTGCGGCCTTGGCGCATACGGCCTGGCACTGCTGCACCTGGTCGCGCACTCGCTGTACAAGGCGCACGCCTTCCTCTCGTCGGGACGCGTCGTCGACCAGCACCTGCTTCGCCGCATGGCGCATCAGCCGGCGCGTGCAACGGCGCTGCACTGGACGCTTGGAACCGCAGCCGCCGTCGCGACAGTGCTCACGGTAGGCGGCATGCTGGGGCTGCGCATTGACGGCGACGCGGGCACGCGCGCCGCGGCGCTGATCCTGGCCCTCGCACTCGCGCCGCTCTTCGTACGCGGTCCCGCGGGCGGCGCACTCGCCACGCTCCGCGGGACTGTCGCCGCCATCGTGCTCGTCTCGAGTTACTCACTCGGCCACGCGTTCTTCGTCTCGATTGCGCCACACGAATCGGGCACACCGACGATGGATGTCGTGCGCCTGATCATCGTCGCGAGCGCATTCATCGCGCTCTACATCGTGCAGGCGACGATTGCCGCAAATCCGGCGGGACGGTTCGCGCGCGCGCTCTATCCGGCATGCTTCGCCGGCTTCTATCTCGACGAGATCTGGACTCGCCTCACCTTCCGCATCTGGCCGCCGCGCCCACTGCAGCTGACGTCGCGCGTCGCACCACTGTCCACCGCAGTAATTAGTAAGGTGATTGCATGACGACTCCCGCGCTGTCCCTCGCCCCCGCACGCATGTCGACGTCGAACGGCACCGTGACGGCAGTGCCGGTGACGCCCGATGTACTGCAGGCGATCACGCGTGCATGCGACCGCGTCGCGCCGTCGTGGCCGCTGGATCGCCTGATTGCCGTGAACCCGTTCTGGGGCTTCGTGCAGGCGCCCATGCAGCAGGCCGCCGCTGAGTTGCATGCGCTGTCGGGAGCGACGCTGCTGATGCCGCAGCGCTGGTATCGCGACCAATTGGGAGCGGGACGGTTCACCGAGCAGCATGTGGCGCAGGCAATCGCGATCAGCGGGTCCACGCGCTCCGTTCCGGACGTCATGACGTCACTCGCACACAGTGATGCTGCGCCGGCGACCTGGCAACTGATGACCGATGCTGCCGACGTGGGTCGCGACCTTGGACATGCGATGCCGTGGGGAGAGTTCGTGACACGCCACATCAGCCAGTCCTGCGCCGCCTGCTTCGACGAGGGGCAGGCGCAATGGATGCCCGATCGCGCGACGGGCCTCTATCCGCTCTGGCGCGAGCTCGCGTCGCACGACGGTGGACCACGGTTGCTCATGGCGCTTCGCGGTTTCCGTGCGGCCGCTGCCTCACTGCCTGACGATCCGCGTGCATTGATCGCCGAGGCGCTGGAGGAGCTGGCGGTACCGTCGGAGGCGCGCGAGCAATACCTCACTGCGCTGCTCCTGTCGGTGAACGGCTGGGCGTCTGCATGCGCGTTCCGCCGATGGGACGCACGCCTCGCGGGCAGCGATGACGATCAGCTCGTGCACCTGCTCGCCGTTCGCCTGGCGTGGGAGCTTCTGCTGCTGCGGCTTGCCGATCAGGTGACGGTGTCGGCCGCATGGCGCGCCGCGCGACAGCAGTGGACGTCGGCCGCGCCTGCAGCGGAAGTCACGGGCGACGACCGCTGGCTGCTGCAGCGTGCCATTGAAATCGCGTATCAGGACGGTATGGCGCGCGCGCTGCGCGCGCCGGCCCCGGCCCGCGCGCCTGTCGTCACGACCGCACAGGCGGTGTTCTGCATCGATGTGCGCTCCGAGGTGTTCCGTCGCGCCGTCGAGCGCGTCACGCCGTCGGTGCAGACGCTCGGCTTTGCCGGCTTCTTCGGCTTGCCGGTGGCCTACCTGCCGCTGGCGGGGCCAGCGCGCGCGCAGCTGCCTGGACTTCTCTCACCATCGATCCTGATCGTGGATGAGGGCGCCGGTCGCGACGCGGCGTCGGCCGACACGGCGCGCACCGTTGGCGAAAAGACGGCGTGGAAGTCGCTCGCCACCACCGCCGCCTCGACCTTCTCGTTCGTTGAGGCCACGGGCATTGCTGCGGCGGCATCATTGGTGCGCGATGGTTTCGGTTTCGGCGCGCGCAGCGGTGATGCACTGCGGACATCAGCCAATG
The DNA here is from genome assembly GCA_014377535.1 of Gemmatimonadaceae bacterium. Lineage (GTDB taxonomy): Bacteria > Gemmatimonadota > Gemmatimonadetes > Gemmatimonadales > Gemmatimonadaceae > JACMLX01. The sequence goes on along the minus strand of JACMPK010000055.1, from coordinate 5,061 downwards.
CACATGGTGCGTTGCGCCCGGAGCTTGCGCGGCGCGCCGACGGCAGCGCGCTGGAGCTGTCAGCGCGCATCGCGCTCGCCGCCGGCATCCTGCGCGCAATGAGCCTCTCCAGTGGCTTCGCTCCGCTGCTCGCCGTGATCGGGCATGGCGCCTCGAGCGAGAACAATCCGCTCGCCGCCGGTCTTCACTGCGGTGCGTGTGGCGGGCAGACGGGCGAAGTGAATGCGCGCGCACTTGCCGCGCTGCTGAATGAGCCTGCCGTGCGCGCCGGTCTCGTGGCGGACGGCATCGACCTGACCGGAACGCATGTCGTCGCGGGACTGCACGACACCACGACCGACGCGGTGACGCTGTACGATCTCGATCGCGTACCCGCCTCACACGTGGCACAGCTGTCGGAACTCGCCGCACACCTCGCCGCCGCCGGTATTGGTGCACGACGCGAGCGCGCCGACGCGCTCGGTCTCGCAGGCGCGTCGGACGCAACGCTCGAACGCGCCATCCGCACACGCGCGCGCGACTGGGCCGAGGTGCGTCCGGAGTGGGGACTCGCGAACAACGCCGCATTCATCGTGGCGCCACGCGAGCGGACACGCCACATCGACCTCGGCGGCCGCTCGTTCCTGCACGACTATCGCTGGGAGCAGGACACAGGCTTCGGCGTGCTGGAACTGATCATCACCGCACCAATGATCGTGACACACTGGATTAACCTCCAGTACTACGCCTCCACGGTGGACCCGCAGCGCTACGGCAGCGGCAACAAGGTGCTGCACAACGTGGTCGGCGGTCACATCGGCGTGATGGAAGGCGCGGGCGGTGACCTGCGCATCGGGCTGGCGCGGCAGTCGGTGCATGACGGGCGGCGCTGGATGCACGAGCCGCTGCGGCTATCGGTGTTCATCGAGGCGCCGGGTGACGCGATCGACGGTATCATTGCGAAGCACACCATCGTTCGCCAGCTGGTGGAGCATGAGTGGCTGTTCCTGCACCGTATCGAGTCCGCCAGCGGTACGGTGTCGCAGCGTCGGGCAGACGGGTGGCATCCGCACCAGTTCCAGTGACCAATTCCGCAAAAATCCGGTGACGGCGCACGAATTGCCGAGGTGAGTGCGTGGGTGAATGGTGGAGAACGGTGACAGTACACGAACTCGTACAGACGTCGTGCACCGTCACCGTTATTTGTGTGAAAGAATTCGTGCCTTGTCACCGTTTTCTGTTCGCGTGCTTTCAGAACTGGTGCACTGGCACTGCATTTCTCGCTGCATTCACGCATTCGTCAACATTTCTTGACCAATCAGTGACATGAGCCCCGCCCATCGATCGCCCTGACAGGCTCTCTTTGTTCCACGCGTCATCGCGTACACGTTTTCACTGTCACTCATGAGACACATGCGCCTGTTCTCTCGCCTCTGGCTGACGCGCTTTGCGCTGCTCGCCATCGTACCGACCCTGACTGCGCCCCGCGTCATCGCCCAGGCCACGGAAGGGTACGTCAGCGGTTCCATCCGTCTCGCGGACGGCGCCCCGGTCGCCGACGCCAACGTCACGGCGCGCAACGATGCCACCGGGTTCCAGGAAGTCCGACGCTCCGACGCCCGCGGGCGCTTCGTCTTCGCCCAGCTGCCCATCGGCGGGCCATACGCCGTCACCGTCCGCAAGCTTGGCTACGGCGCCCAGCGACGCACCGGCATCACGCTCAATCTCGGTGATCGCGTTTCTCTCGAGTTCACTCTGCAGATCGCGGCGCAGCAGCTCGCCGCCATCGACGTGCGGGGTGATCGCGAGGCCAAGCGTACCGAGCGCATCGGCGCGAGCTTCATCGTGGATCAGCAGAAGATTCGAGACCTGCCCATCGCCGACCGCAGCTTCGCGGATCTCTCCATCCTCGCGCCCACCACCTCACGCGCGGGCACCGGCGGGATCATCACGTCGTCGTCGTCCATTGCCGGCGGCCGAGTGTCCAGCACCGACATCCGCGTCGATGGCGTGCAGATGAAGAACACGCTCTGGGGCACCGGCTTCGGCCGCGGACCTTATTCGCTCAGCGTCGAGGCCATCCGCGAGTTCGAGGTGGTCACCAACGTCTACGACGTCTCGCAGGGTCGGCAGGGCGCTGGTGCGGTGAACGTGGCCACGCTCAGCGGCACCAATCGCACCACTGGCTCCGTGTTCGCATACAACCGCAACCAGAATCTCGCGGCCAACACGAACTTCCTGAACCAGAACGTGGCCCAGTTCTCCAACTGGCAGTTTGGCGGGTCGATTGCCGGTCCGATCGTCAAGGACAAGCTGCATTACGTCGTGGCCTACGACCGCCAGCAGGTCAGCGAGCCGTTCTTCGCACTCGACGTCGCAAACCCCGCCGACTGGGCCCGGCTGCAGGTTGCACCCGATTCGGTGAACCGGTTCCTCAATATCCTCCGGAACAGCTACGGCCTCTCCAGCGGGCAGCAGACCGGTCGCTTCGATCGCGGCAACACGCTCAACACCGTCTTCGCCCGCGCCGACTGGACCATCAACGACCGCAACCGCCTCACGGTCCGGCACAACTACAGCGACTGGGTCTACGGCAACTCGATTCCCGATCGCGACCTCTCCGTGCTGGAGAGCCGCGGCAACCAGTTCTCACGCGAGAACCAGTTCCTTGCGTCACTCAAGTCGAGCCTGGGCGTGAGCGGCACCAACGACATGCGCTTCAGCTACACCAACCGCGTTCTCGAAAATCGGCCCAACACGCGCCTGCCGCGCGGCTGGGTCACGGTGGCGTCCACGCTGCCTGATGGCCGTACCGGTGCGCCGCAGATCCTGCAGTTCGGCGGGCAGCGCACGAGCCCCGAACTCCAGACGGAACAGTCGTTCCAGTTCGTGAACATCACGCGCTTCGAGCGCGGCAACATGTCGTACACGCTCGGCACCGACAATTCACTCCAGAACCTGTCGATGTTCGTGTCCATCGAGACGGATGGGCTCTTCCAGTTCCCGAACCTCGCCGCACTGGAAGCCCGTCGCCCGTCATCATTTGCGCGACTGGTGCCGCTGAAGACCCTCGAGCCGCGCATGCGCCAGAACGTGTTCGACGGCGGCGCGTTTGCTCAGGTCGAGTACCGGCCGCGCGAGTCGATGGCATTTGCCGGCGGCCTGCGCTACGACGTGACCGCCTTCCTCACCGGAGCCAACCCCAACGCCGCGGCGCTCAGCACCTTCGGCAAGCGCACCGATCGCAAGCCGATCAGCCAGCAGATCCAGCCGCGCGGGCAGTTCACCTGGAACATCGGCAATCGCGGCACCGACGTGGTTCGCATCGGCACGGGCATCTTCACCGCCCAGCCGCACTACATGGCGCACATCAACCACCTGCTCAACGACGGCTCGCAGCTCGCTGACCTGCTCCTCACCGGCGCGGCCGTCCCGACGCCCGACTTCCCGCGCTACCGGCAGGACTTTGCCAACACCCCCGGTATCCCGGCAGGCAGCAGCACGCGCCCCACATACCTGAATCTCTTCGCGGACGACTATCGCGTCCCGCAGACCTGGAAGTCGGATGTCTCCTTCCAGCGGCGCTTCCTGGACGGTCGCCTCTCACTCGGCATCACGGGTCAGTACGCCGATACCCGCAACAACTATCGGTATTACGACCTGAACCTGCCCGCGGCGCCGGCGTTCACCCTCTCCAACGAGAACAACCGCCCGGTCTTCGTGCCGCCATCGGTGATCACGAACCCGGCGCAGGCCGGCGTGGCGGGACGCGTGGCGGCGCGACCGTTCGCGCAGTTCCAACGCGTACTCGAATTCCGCGCCGATGCAGCGTTGATTCAAAAGGCGCTCATACTCGACGGCAACCTGTCACTGTCGCGCGGTGCCAATATCGGTGGGTCGTTCACCTTCAATCGCACCCGCGACAACAACTCGTTCAACTGCTGCATCGCCATCACCTCGGTGTTCACGCCGGTGCAGGGCGATCCCCGCGACCTCGCCTGGGGAGCCAGTGCCAACGACTTCCGTCACAAGCTGGTCCTGTTCGGCTCGCTGCCAGAGGTTTTCGGCGGCAAGCTCAGCTTCCGCGTCATCGGGCAGTCCGGCAGCGTCTGGTCGCCGACCGTCGCACAGGACATCAACTACGACGACGTGGGCGTAGGCGGTTCGTTCGGCAACCAGAACGACCTCGCCTTCATCTTCGACCCTGCCCGTCCAGGTCTCGATCCGGCGCTGGCGGCCGGCATGACGACGGTGCTCAACAATCCTGCCAACCGCGCCCGCGGCTACCTGCGCGAGAATCTCGGTCGAATCGCGAACCGGAACGCCGTCCGGAATCCGTTCGTGACGCAGATGGACCTGCGCTTCGCACAGCGCCTGCCGACCGTCCGCGGGCAGTCAGCCGAGCTCACCGTGGATGTGTTCAACGCCCTGAGCTGGCTGAACGACACGTGGGCGGGCGGCGGTGTGCGCGTCGTGCCGGCAGCCAACCAGACGCTGTTGCGCGTGACCGGCTTCGATGCCACCACGAACAACTACCGCTATGCCGTGAACCCGACCTTCGGACAAAGCGTGCTGACGGGCAACCGGTATCAGGTGCAGACCGGGGTGCGGTACCGCTTCTGAGTCCGGATTTCCGGTGACGGAAAATACGGTGACAATGCACGCATTCTGAAAGAATGCCTGCATTGTCACCGTATTTCTGTTTTGGACACTACCCGCCCTCGCACGAATCAGAACGCTCGTGCAGCACTCTGTCACTCGCGGCGTTCATGGCAGCAAGTGTCGCGATCGGTCAGCGCGCGTGCACCATGGTGTCTGACCCCTTGGTCTGCCACCGTATTTCCGACGTCGCCATTCGGGCGGCACGCACGGCCTTCGTCATCGTGTCGTCGACACACACGACGACGCCGACGCGCACCACGTGCTGGTGTAGCGAGTAAGGCATAGGTCCGTGTCGTACCGGACGCGTGCTATGGGCGCTCGATTACCGGAAGGGACAACGTGAACGTACTCCCACGCCCCTCGATACTCTCGACGCGCAAGCTTCCCCCCAGCGCGCGTGCCAGGTTGGCCGAGATGGAC
>JACMPK010000004.1 GCA_014377535.1 Gemmatimonadaceae bacterium | reverse complement strand
GGCGCCGATAGCGCGCGAGCGCGCGCTCGTCGCAGTGGCAGGCGATGGTTGCGTGCCCGGCATAGCCGCATGGGCAGGGATTCATGGCTACGATCAGGAGCACCTCGGATGGGAAACGAATGCTTCCGGCGATGCGTGCGATGGTGACCATGCGGTCTTCCAGCGGCTGCCGCAGTGCTTCGAGTGCTGCTGGCTGGAGCTCGGGCAATTCGTCCAGGAACAGGACGCCGCCGGGTGCGAGACTAACCTCGCCGGGCCGTGGCCCGGTGCCCCCGCCGGTGAGTGCTGCCGTGCTCACCGCGTGATGGGGTGCACGGGACCGCGCGAGCGGGCCGTGCAGCTGGGCGTCGCTGAGCGTGCCGGCCACGGAATGCACGGCGACCACCTCCAGCAATTGCTTGTCGGTGAGCGGCGGCATGATGCCTGGCAGGCGCCGCGCGAGCATCGTCTTGCCGGTGCCCGGCGGGCCGGTCATTGCGACGTTGTGTCCACCGGCCGCTGCGATCAGCAGGGCGCGCTTGGCGAGCGGCTGGCCGACGACATCGGCGAAGTCGGGTACCTCTGCTGCAATGAACGCCGCAGTCGGGGGGACGTGGGCCTGCGGCAACGTGCCGCGCTGCAGTGCGGCCACCAGTTCGCGAAGCGACCCTGCGGTGGCGATCCGCACGCCCGAGACCAGCGCCGCTTCGGTGACGTTGGCTGGCGGCAGCAGCAGCACGGGCGAGTCGACCGCATTGGCAAGCATGCGCGCAACCGACATTGCGCCGCGGACCGGCCGCAGCGACCCATCGAGTCCGAGCTCGCCGATCGCGACGACTCCCGCCACGCTTGCCGGTTTCAGCTGGCCCGTGGCGACCAGGAATCCGAGTGCGATCGGCAGGTCATAGGCATTGCCGATCTTGCGCACGTCGGCTGGGGCGAGCGCGGCGAGGACGCGCATGGACGGAATGCGAAATCCGCATTCGCGAAGCGCCGCGACCACGCGCTCCTTCGATTCCCTCACGACGCTGTCGGCGAGGCCCACGATCGTCCAGAGCGGGAGGCCCTGGGAGACGTTGACCTCGACCGTGATGGACGTGGCATCGATGCCGAGTACGGCGGCGGAGCGGAGGGTTGCGAGCACACCGGCATGGTGTGGTGCCGGGTCGGGTCAGGCCATGCGGATCGACGCACGTGTCATCACAAATGCGCCGTCACCGTCCGATGTCACCGTGCGCCCGTCACCGTGCGCCGTCTACGTGCGCCGTCCACGTGCGCCGTCCACGTGCGCCGTCTACGTGCGCCGTCTAAGTGCGCCCGTCGTGGACTCACGATTTCGCCATCAGGTTGTAGCGATCCGTCAGGCCATATTCCTTGTCGTAGATCACGAGCAGCTCGAAGAACCAGGTGATCGCGAGCGGGCCGAGCAGCACGCCGATGAGGCCGATGTATTCGATGCCGGCGAAGGCGCCGAGCAGCGTGGTGATCGGGTGCAGGTTGCCCACGCGCCTCGACACCAGCGGACGCATGATGTTGTCGATGTTGGACACCACGACGCCGCCGAACAGTGCGAGCCCCACGGCCTGTCCGACATTGCCCATCGCGAACAGCACCACACAGCCCGGCAGCCAGACAAGTGCCGAACCGACCAGCGGCAGCACGGACGCAATGGCGGTGATCGTGCCCCAGACGATCGGATTCGGCAGGCCCAGCACTGCAAAGGCGCTGCCGACGAGCACTCCCTGCACCACCGAGACTGCGACGACCCCCAGCACCGTCGCCATCGTGACCTCGTAGAACTTGTGTCGCAGATCCTCGCTGTCCACGTCGGTGAACGGCAGGTAGCGCTTCACGCGCGGCCAGACATCGTCTGCGGCAAGCAGCAGATAATACAGACCCAGCAGCGCGATCACTAGGTTCAGAATGCCACGGGTGGCGCCCCCGACCGCACCGAGGATCTGAGAAGAGATCCACGTGCCGATGGTGCCGCTGGCCCGCGTCAGCTGCTCGCCCACATTGATCGGCCCGAAGCGAAGCCCCTGCACCTTCGCGACCAGCGGACCAGTGTCGAGGCCGCGAATCGCCGCCGGAATCTCCTCGATCAGCACCGTCACCAGCGCGCCGCCGGGAATCAGGATGACGAGCAGGATCACGAGCAGCATCACGGTCGCGGCGACGGCCTTCGGCACGCGCCTCCTCACCAGGCCGCGAAAGCCATTGATGGTCACCACATAAAACACGGCGGCGCCGAAGATGCCGGGCGCGAACGGCAGGCTGGCCCACACGATTGCAAAGCCGAGCACGATGAGTATTGCGGCAGCGCGAAAACGGCCGGTGGCCACCGGCGGCGTGTGCGAGGTGACGTGCGATGGCAGCGTGACATCGCCGCTCGCGCTGAGGATCGTGACGGGCGCGACAGTGGATTGATCGGGAATGGTCATGACGGAGAAGTAGTCCGGCCTGTATCCGGGACAAGGGGAGGGTGCTGCGGGTATGCTTCTCCCCGAGCACAACGCACGCCAGCGTGTGCCGTGGCCCTGACGGAGCGATGCCCGTGACCCTGGTGAGCACGAATCCGCATGGCGGCGAGACACTCGTCACCCACCGCGTGCATGATGCACACGAAATCGACCTGCGCCTGACCCGCGCCCATGATGCGCAGCGTGCGTGGCGCAGTGTGCCTCGTGCTGCACGCGCCGACCACCTTCGCCGCATCGCAGTGGCGTTGCGCGCGCACGTCGACGTCCTCGCGACCACCGCGACCATGGAGATGGGCAAGCCGATCACTGCAGCGCGCGGCGAGGTGGAGAAGTGCGCAGTGTGCTGCGAGTGGTACGCGGATCATGCATCGCTGCTCGACCCGCTGCCCGGACCGCTGCCAAGTGACGAGATCCGCCATGATCCGCTCGGCGTGCTGTTTGCCATCATGCCGTGGAACTTTCCGTACTGGCAGGTGATGCGCGTGGTTGCACCGGCATTGCTGGTCGGGAACACGGTGGTGCTGAAGCTCGCCGAGAACGTGTCGGGGTGCGCGCTGGCCCTGGAGACTGCACTGCAGGACGCGGGCGGGTTGGATGGCCTGTTGCAGGTGCTGCTCGTGTCGCACGATGCGGCGCCGGGCATCATTGCCGATGCGCGCATCGCCGCCGTCACGCTCACCGGCAGTGAACGCGCCGGCGCTGCCGTCGCTGCCGCGGCAGGCGCCGCCTTGAAGCCCGTGGTGCTGGAGCTTGGCGGCAGTGACCCGTTTCTGGTCTGGCACGATGTGGACGTGCCGGCAGTGGCGCGTGCGGCGGCGGTCGCGCGTTGCCAGAACAGCGGCCAGTCGTGCATCGCGGCCAAGCGGTTCCTGGTGCACGACGCGGTATACGACACATTTCTTGCGGCATTCATCGAGGCGATGCGCGCGCTGAAAGTCAGCGATCCGCGCGCGATCGACACCGATCTGGGCCCCCTCGTGTCGCTCGAGGCGCGCGATGCGCTCCATGCGCAGGTGCAGGCGACACTTGCACTGGGCGGTGTCGCGCAGCTGGGCTGCACGAATCCGGGCAGCCGCACGGCGTGGTACGCGCCATCGATCGTGACGGACATTCCGGCCGGCTCACCGATGGCGGTGGATGAACTGTTCGGCCCCGTGGCCGGCGTGTGGCGTGTGCATGACCTGGACGAGGCCATCGCGCTGGCGAACAGCACGCGCTTCGGGCTGGGGTCGAGCGTCTGGACCAATGATGCGGATGTCGCGGCGCGCTGTGCGAGCGAGTTCCAAGCCGGCAGCGTGATGATCAACCAGGCGGTCGCGTCAGATCCGGCACTGCCGTTCGGCGGTGTGAAGACGAGCGGCTACGGGCGTGAACTTGGCGCGGCGGGTCTCGCGGCATTCGCGAACCTGAAGACGGTGCGCGGGCTGCGGCGTGAGGCGTACAGCGACTGACGGCGTGCCGGCTATCAGCTTTCCTTTTCAGCTCCCGCCGAGCCAGCGCCAGAACCGCTGGCCGCGCTCACCCTCGTCCTGCAGGTCATCGAGCGCCGCATGCCACGCAGTCCGCATCGCGGCCGCGTCGGCATAACGTGTCTCGGCGTGCGGCGCGAGCGCGCGGGCCAGAAATGCAACCAGCGGCGCTGCGACGCCGTCGAGGTCGATCTCACCCCTGAGCTGGTGCGCGACAATCACGCGCGCGTCACCCGTGCCGAACGGCGGGCGCCCGGTCACGGTGTAGGCGATGATCGCACCAAGCGCGAACAGGTCGACGCTCGCACCCTGCGGCTCGCCCATGATCTGTTCGGGCGCTGCGAACTCCGGGGTTCCCGTGCTGCCCTGCTTCTCGGTCAGTCCGGGACCATGCGCAATGCCGAAGTCGGTGAGTCGCCAGCGCTGGTTGCGGTCGATGAGCACGTTCTCCGGCTTCAGGTCGCGATGCACGATGCCAACGGCGTGCGCAGCGTCGAGCGCGTCGAGGATGCCATCGACCTGCACCGCGATATCCACGGCCGGCTGCGCACCCTGTCGCGTGACGAGGCTCGCCACCGAGCCGCCCTCGGCAAGTTCCATTGTGTACCACGAAATGCCGTCGCGCATTTCCCAGTCGTAAATGGGCACGATTGCCGGATGCGCGAGCTGCGCAGCCAGTTTCGCCTCGCGGCGGAAGCGCGCCACCGCGGCATCGTCGTCGGCAACACCGGGATGCAGCACCTTCATCGCAACCTCACGCTCCAGCGACAGGTCACGCACGCGCCACACGCTCCCGAACGTGCCGGCGCCAAGTCGCGCGAGCACTTCGTAGTCGTCGCCCGTCGCCCAGCGCAGCCGCACTTCCTCCTGGTCAGCCGCCCGACGCGCGGTGGGTGCGACACGTTCGATGCCGATCACACTGGTGCGCACACTGGCGACGCGCTCCAAAGCGCGCAGCATGGTCGCAACGGTCCCGTGGCGCTCGGCCGGATCGCGCGACAGCGCGCGGTCGATGATGGCGGCGACCTTCACGGGACAGTCGGGCCGCACGAGTGCGAGCGGCGGCGGTGCCTCGTTGCTCGGCGGACGCTCGCCGGTCATCATCGAGAATGCGAGCGCCGCGAGTTGCCACTGATCGCTCAGCATCGTGGGCTGCCAGCCGGTAGACCATTCGGGCGCATATGGCACGAATGATTCCGGCGGTGCCACGGCGGGCGGACGCTGCGCCTCGGGCACGGCCCACTCCCAGCCCAGCTGCCACAGACGCCCCGTCGGCGTGATCCAGCAGCTGCTCGTGCCGATGGCGCCGTGCACGATGCCCTGGTCGTGCAGGTAGACCAGCAGCGTGCCCACCGTACGGAGCAGGTTGAGCATGCCTGGCGCATCGTCGGGGCCGATGCGACGTGTGCGATCGTCGACGCTTTCACCGGCGATCCAGCGACGCAGGTATCCTGGGCCACGTGCCACTTCGGGCGAGCCGGTCCAATAGTGATACGTAGTCGGAATCGCAGGATGGCTCTGGTGTGCCAGCTGCCGTGCCTCGGCGGCCAGCCAGGCGCGATGCGCGATATCGGGCACCGTGACGAGCGATAGCGATCGACCGAGTGCGTCGATCACTTCCTGGTAGTGCCGCACCTCGTTTCGCACTTCACCGCGTCCCCATCGCCAACCGGGAGGCAGCACCCACGGCAACAGGTGCGGCGGCAGCGGTAGCAGCACGCGGGGAACGCCGCCGGCGGGCGTGAGCATCGGAGTGCGATCGGTTCCGGACATGCGTTAACCTAGCGCAGCCACCGAATCCGGATTGGCGGTGGCAGCACGCAGTGTCATGACCACCACCGTTCCACCGGGACCGCTCTGATCGATGGTCAGCGACCCGCCCCATCCATCAACGAGCCGGCGACTGATGGCCAGGCCAAGACCACTGCCGCTGGTTCGCGTGGAAAAATGCGGCTCGAAGACCTTGAACAGCACATCCGGGGCGATGCCGGAGCCGTCATCACGGATCTTGATCTGCACCGTGTTTTGCTCATACGCCACGGAGCACCGCACGGCCGTGGCGCCTGCCTGTCGCGCATTCTCCAGCAGGTTGAGCAGCACGTCGCGCAGTTCGGGTGCGCGTGCGAGTGCGACGACCGACCCGCCGTCAGGCAGGGTCACATCCCACTGCACGGCGCCTTCTGCCATGCGTTCCAGCGCGAGCACTTCCTGCACCACCGCCGTGACGTCTGTCGGCTCGGGCATCGGTGCGGTTTCAGGCGAGGTGCCGTAGCGGCTGAATGCGCGCGCGATCTCGTCGAGCCGGTCGATCTGCGTCAGGATCGTGGCGACGTTGCGATCGAGGATGGCATCGAAGTCGGGACGACCGTCGTCGCGTGCGCGACGCAGGTGCTGCATGCCAAGCCTGATCGGCGTGAGCGGGTTCTTGATTTCGTGCGCGACCTGCCGCGCCATCTCGCCCCATGCCAGCACGCGTTGCGCATGCGCGAGCTGCGTGACGTCGTCGAGCGTGAGCACCACGCCGCCCCGATCCAGTCGCGTGAATCGTCCCTGCACCGTGGCGTCGCCCCACGTTTCCTCGAAGGCATCGTCACGCTTCGCGGATGTCGCAAACGCAAGCGCCCGCTGCGCCAGCTTCAGTGACACGACCTGCAGCAACGTGCCCGCGGGCACACTGCCGCCGAGGAGCGCCTCGGCGCGTGGATTTGCCAGTACCACCCGTGTCTCGCCGTCCAGCGCAATCACGCCCGACGCCACGGTGCGCAACACCGCATCGGTGCGACGACGGGCCGCATCGAGTGCGCGCTCGCTGGCGCGCAGGTCGTCGGCCATGCGGCGGAATGCATCGAATACAGGCACAAACTCACTCGGCGGTGCCGCATCCAGGCGCGGTGCACGTTCACCGGCGGCCACCGCGACCGCGGCGTCACGCAAGGCGCCGATGGGGCGTGCGAACTGCCGCGCCGCCAGGCCGGACAGCCAGAGCGCCGCAAGCACACCGGTGAGTGCACCGAAGAGCAGCAGCATGACGAGATCCTCGCGACGCTGATTGAACGTCTCTTCCTCGAGCACTGCCGGTGCCGCGACGACGATGCGTTCGCCACGTGCGCCACGCGTGCTCAGGTAGCTGAGCAGCACATTCGTGCCGGCTACCGGCACGGTGCTCGTTGCCGTCAGCGAACCGCCGGGCGCGAGTGTCAGCGCGACATCCGGCGGCAGGAACAGCCCGACCGGTGCCAGTGCGCCGAACAGTTCATCGCTCACGTCGACCAGTCGGCCGACGGAGTACCCAAGCAGCGGCACACCGATGCGGCGACTTGCCTGCTCGAGCTCCGGACGTTCGCCCGATCGATCAACGGCGCGCAGGAACTCACGCACGAGCAGTTCGCGCTTTTCCGCGTCATCGGCACGCAACCGCTGAAAACTCCAGACCGTGAGCACGCTGAGCGGCACCACGAAGAAAAGCAGCAGCACGACGGTCAGTCGAAGGCGGTAGCTGCCGCGCCACGACCGTCGCCGCATGCGCCACCAGCGCCATGCGCCAGCGCGTGTGAGCCCTGCGGCCCCCGCGAGCGTGAAAAGCACTGCCAGGTCCGCCACCACCAGCAGCGCGCCGCGCTGGATCAGCGACCAGCCGGCTGGAATGGCCACGCGCGCATGCGCCTGCAACGGTCCGAGCACCGTCGGCACAACGCGCGAGCCATCGATTGCGCCGCGTTCGCGCGTCCAGTACATGCCGTCGGCGAGGCGGCGATCGGCCTGCACCTCACCCAGCTCGAAGCGATACGGCGGTGCGCCACCAAGCGGTGACGAATATCCAAGCAGCGCGGCGACCGCCGGCGTGGGAGCCGATCGCGCGCGTGGCTCGACGATGACCGTGGTGACCGTGCTGTCGCTGAACGGCACCGCGAGCACCTGGTACACGCCGGGATAGCCCACGACATCGCTCGTGGCGGGCCGTCCACTGCGCACCGCGCCTTCCACGACGTCGCGCACGTCAAGCTGCTCGGTCTGGCCGAAGACATCGAGCGAGGCGAGCAGCGTACCGTCCAGTTTCCAGGTCGCTGCCGTAAGCGGGTAGCGCTCGACGAGGTCGCTCGCGACGACACGATCCAGCAGGTCAGCACGCGTGCGAGGCGACGGCTGCTGCACGAGCTGCGACGCGAAGCGCGACAGCAGTTGTGTCGCATCGACATCGGGTGATGTGAGCCGCGCCGTCTCGAACGACGCGAGTTCGACGGTGCGGCGCATGACGGCGCCCCATGTCAGTACCGTCGCGCCAAGCGCAGCGACAGCGCCCACCTGCAGCAGCACCATCTTCGTCGGACGCGAGAGCGCGGTGCATGCGATGACGATGATCCAGACCACGGTATACACGTTGTTCCAGGCGCCGTCGGGCAACCAGAGTTGCGGGCCCAGTGCGGCAGCAATCACCGCGAGGGCCGGACCGACGATGGGATCCACGCCGCGCCGGCCGCGAAGCAGTGCGCGACCGGCGGCGGCACCGCCCAGCAGCACCACTGCGGCGAACAGGAAGATGCCGACCTGCCACGCAAGCCAGAGCGTGGTCGGCGTGCCGCTGGCTGGCAGCGAAATGCCCCCGGCAAGGGAGCGCAGAAGAAACGGGCCGAGCACCGCGAGCGTGAGCAGCACGCCGGCGGGCACGAGACGCGACCGGTACGCGGGCCGTGTGCGGCGCAGCGCCAGCCCGGCCAGCGTGAGCAGCGCGTCCGACAGCAGCAGCCCCGCCATTCCGGCGATGGTCACGCCACCGATGCGCACGAAATACAGGCCAGGATTGAAGACCCACGACACGTTGCTGAGCGCCCCGAGCGGCACGAGCCCGACCACGATCGCGCCCGCCGCGAGCGCGCCGAGCTGCTCGGCGAGCGATGGGCGTCGGCGCCAGGGGACGAGGATCAGCGCCAGCGCCCAGACCGCGAGCACGGCACCGCCAAGGCCACGTGCCTCCTCCAGTTGCCGCGTGAACGCGTTGCCGCGTGTGGGTGCCGTTGCGCGATAGCGCAACAGGGCGGCGCCATCCACGAGCCAGGGGCGGAAGCCCGTCTCATCGGCGAGCCCCGGTGGCGCGAACTCGATCGCCCCGACCGACGCGCGCGCCGCCAGATCGGCCCCGAGTCCGTTCACCAGATGTCGCGCCGGCGGATCCGCGTCGAGCACCATCGTGGAAACGGCCACCGCATCACCCCGTCGTTCGGCCGCGTACAGCACGAGGTAGAAGCGGAGCCGCTCCACGCCAAGGTCGCCGCGCAGTACCTCAGGCACCGCGCGCGGCTCGCCCGCCCACGCCACCGGCAACCCGTTGCGATACAGCACGACGCTCGTACGCGGATCAATGCCGTCCAGCGCGGCGAGATAGCGGAAGCCGGCGGACGGCACGGCGGGCGCGTCCAGCGCCCGCGCCGCCAGCTGGCGCACCCGCGCCGCCGCAATCGGCAGCGCCCGCGCCGCGCTGGCGTCGCCGCGACGAATTGCAGCCGCGGCCCATTCGTCGAATCGCGTCTCGATGCGGAACAGCTGCGACTGCTGCCAGGCGGCCGTCGCCAGAAAGAGCAGGCCCAGCGACAGCACGATTCTCGGGCTGCGGTGTCGCCACGCCAGCCGGCCAAGGACGCCCGTCATCAGCACGGTGATTACGACCGCGGCGAGCCAGGCTGCCGACGGTGACCGAAGCCACAGCGCCGCACAGACCACACCGGCGGCAGCCGGGAACAGCCATCGACGGCGCGGTGTCAGGAGCGGTTCCGGCGAAGCAGTCGGCAGCAGGAGTCGGGGGAGCGAGAGCGAAAAGGACGGCGCAACATCGCGCACACCGGCAGTGACAGGTCAGTTTACAGCGTGAAACGTTTCTTCAATACACCTGCGTCCTGTGGCTGGCTTGCCGCGCTCACACTCGCCGCCGGGCTCGCATCGCCGTGCGGTGCGCAGGCGACCTCGGGCGCGCCATTGCTCGATGCCCTCTCGATCACCGTGCAGCGCGACTCCGTGACGGTGGCGCGAGGGTCCATACGATTCCGGCAGGTGCGTACCGGGACCGACGTGGAGCTGGTGGCCAGCGGCATCGTGGTCCAGCCGGGGCTGCGCGTGACATCGGAGCTGCACACGGATACGGCATACGTGCTGCGCCGGTACCTGGCCGAGTCGCGTGACAGCGCCGGCACAGTGATCGACCGCATCCAGGTGACGAGCGCAGACGGTCGGATCACGTTCGAACGCTCCACGCCACTGAGGCGAGTGATGCGGGAGTACGCGGTCGCGCGCAACCTCATGGTCCTGGATTCCGCCGCGGTGGTGCCATTCGTCGCACTGGCCGGCGCCGGCACGCGCGCGGCGACGATCACGCTGCTCGACGTCAGATCGGGCCGCGTGCACACGGCCAGCCTCATGTCGGGCACGATGATCGAGCTCTCCGTGGCAGAGGTCACGGTGTCAGGCACGCCGATCTCCGTGGCCGGACTCGCGACGCCGCTGCGATGGTGGCGCGACGCGAAGGGGCGGCTGCTGCGGGTCGCGTGGGGCGATCGAAGCCGCGTACTCCGCGACGATCCACCCACCTGACGTGCCGCCGGCCCTGGTCGTACCGCATCACCGAAGTCGGGGCGACGACAATGCGCCGGTGATGGCAACACACCGATCGGGCGCGAAAACCAACCAACATGAAACCCTACGCAGACCGAGCCCGTACTCGGGTTCGTCCGTATAACTCCTGACTCTGCCTATGCTGATCAATGCCCTATCCCGCGGTCTCGCTGCCGCGCTCATGATGCCACTACTTGCTGGTGCGCAGGGTGCACCGGTGGTGCCGACGACGCTCAGCGTCGAACAGGCGGTAGAGCTGGCGCTGGCCAATAACCCGCAGCTCCGCCAATCGCTGAATGCGCGCCGCAGCGCCGCCGCCGCCACGCGTAGTGCTCGTGGCCTGATCCTGCCAAGCCTGAACTCGAGCGCCGGCGCCTCCTGGCGCGAAGGCCGCCAGCAGGTGTTCAACGGCATCGGCTTTGGCGCAAACGCAAACACCATCGGATCCAGCGCCGGCATCAATGCGCAGCTCAACTGGGGCGCCGAGGTTTTGTTGCAGCCGCGATCAGCCCGCGCCGCGGAACGCGCGGTGGAATCGGAGGCGGATGCGGCATCGCAGCTGCTGCGGACGACCGTCACGCAGCAGTACCTGATCTCGCTGCAGGCACAGGCGCGCGCGGTGCTGCAGGACACGCTGCTCGAAAGCGCCCGGTTGACGGTGGAGCTGGCGCGGGCACGCGCCGCAGCGGGCAGCGCCACTTCGCTGGACGTGGAGCGCTCCGAAGTCGCCCTCGGCCAGCAGCGCGTGCAGGTCGTGCAGGCGCGCAACACACTCGCAATCGAGAAACTGCGATTGTTCGAGAACCTTGGCGTCGATGCACCGGAGGGCACCATCGCGCTCACGACCAGCTTCGCAGTCACGCCCGTCGCGACGACCGTCGGTGAGCTGGTCGAGCTGGCTCGCAAAGGCAATCCGAACGTGATTGCCCGGCGCGACCGTGAAGAGGCGGCAGCCGTGAACCAGCGCATCGCGCGTGCACAGTACCTGCCACAGCTCTCGCTGTCGGCCGGATATGGCGGTTTCACGAACGTATTTACCGACAACAACTTTCCGGTGTCGCAGGCGCTGCTGGGCAGGCAGAGCAGCTGCTTCCAGCGTAATACGGTGCTGCAGATCGTCGGGCAGCCGTCTGATGCTGCCACCTGCTCGGCCATCACCCTGACGCCCGCCGAAATCGCTGCCGCACGCTCGACGAACAGCGCTTTCCCGTTCGGTCTCACGCGCAACCCGTACAACGTCAG
>JACMPK010000054.1 GCA_014377535.1 Gemmatimonadaceae bacterium | reverse complement strand
GTCCTGTGGCAGGACACGTTCGAGCAGGATGCCCGTGACGTGTTCCGCATGCAGGAACTGCTGGCGCAGGCGATTGCCGGGCAACTCCAGTTGCGGCTCGGCAACACCTCGCTGAGCGCAGGTACCAGCAATCCGCAGGCGTACGAGCAGTATCTGCGCGGGATGCAGGTGTACCGGAATCGCGGTCCCGTCTTCGCCGATGCGGACCGCTACTTTGGCGCAGCGATCCGGGCGGATTCGTCGTTTGCGCGTGCGTGGGCCGGGAAGGCCATCGCGCTCATGGCAAGCCCCTTCTACCTCACGCGTCACATGCGTGAGGTGCTCCCCACCGCCCGTGTGGCTGCTGCGCGCGCTCTGGCCCTCGATCCGCTCAACCCGGATGCACACCTCGCGCAGGCGGCGATCCGCTTCGAGCTGTATGAGTGGTCCGCCGCCGAGAAGGACGTACGCCGGGCGATTGCACTCGACTCGCTCAACGCCATCGCGCACTGGCGTCTTGGCTTCGCCTTCAGCAACCAGGGGCGGATCACCGAGGCGCTGGTAGCCTTTACACGGGCACGGGAACTCGATCCGCTCGCCCCGATCATTCTCGCGTGGGAAGGTGTGACGCTCGCAAGCGTGGGGCGCACCGACGAGGGCGTCAGGAAGGTCGTTCGCGCCCACGAGCTTGCGCCATCCGTCGTGCCGATTCAGACCATCATGCTGGCGGCGTTCTCCTTCGCCGGTCGCGATCGCGAGGGCGCGGACCGCGCCGCCGCACTGGCGGGCCAGCTGAGCGATCCGATGTATCTCGGCCTCATGTCGCTGGCGCTCGCGAAAGGCGGGCGGATGCGCGAGGCCGTGCAGATTGCCCAACGGCTCGAGCGCATCGATGACGACATCCGCGGCATCTGGTACAGCCGACTCAGTTCGCGCCTCGTGCTCGGCGACACCAGCGGTGCCCTCTCCGCCCTCGAAGCGGCGGCAGCCGGTGACGGCGACCTTGTGCCGTCCATCATTCTTGCGAATCCGTGGTACGATGCGATTCGAACCACTCCGCGCTTTCGCGCCGCGATGCGGCGATATCACCTGGAGAACTCACCGCTCGTACAGCCACGGACCGGGCGCGGCCGCTGACGTGGTGCCGTGAGGTGGCTAGGTGAGAGTGTCCAAGTTGCCAAGTGCCACCGTCGCATTCCTCCGGAGCCCCGCCAACTTCGCCCGCTTCATCGGCGACTTCCGAAACGCCGCGCTGAACGCGTCCTGGTCGAGCGCCAGGATGTCTGTCGCCAGCGTCACCGCGTCCTTCCCCGCAACGAACTCCCGCGCCTTGAACGGTGAGTCCTCAGCCAGCACCTGCGAGAACTTCACGTTCCACGGACACACGCTCTGACACACATCGCACCCATACACGAGTCCACCCATCCGCTCCCGCAACGCCTCCGGAATGCTCCCCTTCAACTCGATCGTGAGATAACTCACGCACTGCGTCGCATCCAGCACCCGTGGCGCCACAAACGCATCGGTCGGACACGCCTGCAGACACCGCGTGCAACTGCCGCAATGCTCCGTCTCGAACGGCGCATCGGGCTCCAGCTCGAGTGCCAGCAGCAGCACGCCGATGAAGAAGAACGATCCATGCCGCGGCGAGATCAGCATCGTGTTCTTCCCGAACCACCCCAGCCCTGCGCGGCGCGCGAGATCACGCTCGAGCATCGGCCCGGTATCGGTATACGCCTTTCCTGGCACTTCGACCCCAAGCTCTCCTGACGCCCAGTCCTGGACGCCGCGCAGCATCGGCACCAGCACGTCGTGATAGTCATCACCGCGCGCATATCGCGCGACCGGACCGTCAGGCTCCGTCCCGCCATAGTTCACGCCGATCACCAGCGCGCTCACCGCACCCGGCACCGGCAACCGCGAGTCACGACGCTTCTCCGCACCGCGCTCCAGATACCCCATTTCGCCCGCATAGCCGGCAGCGATCCAGTCGTCATACGCGGCCGCCGTCTCCGCGGGCCCGAGCCGCGCGACCCCCGCGATCATCGCTCCACGCGCGTAGGCCTCGGCCTTCAACCGATGCGCGAAGCCGCGCGGCGCCTGCAGGGTCACGTCAGGTGGGCAGGTGCCACGTCCACCGCGCATAGTTCGCGATGTCATCCACTGGCGGCACGGCGTGATGGTCGCCATATGCCGTATGCATCCGCCACTGCACGTAGTCCCACGCCGGGATGGGCAGGAACGGCGCACGTGCATGCCAGTTCCGCCGCCTGAACCGCCACCCCACCAGCAGCAGCGGCGCAATCAGCGACGGCTCACGCACACAACGCCACATGAGCGACATCACGAGGGCAGGCCAGGTCATGCCGGCAATCTAACCGGCTGCTTTCCGCTCCTGTTCGCGTGCCGAATGGAAATGGCGCTGACGCAGGGCAGGTGCGGCGCCCGCAGAACTGCGTGCGGCGGGTCGCAGAATTACGGACTGCATCGTGGGAATTATGCGCGCCGTGAGGATCACCGCCGAGAAGAATCACCGTCGCGTCGCAATTGCAGTTGCCAGGGAAGCAGCGGTCCGGGAGCGCCCAATCCCGACCCACACGACACCCGTGCCTACCCGCGCGAATGGCAGTGCTGCGCGTCAGGCACTTCGGCGAGCGCCGCAGACGCCCTGCGTCAAAGCCGTTGCCGTTGCCATTGCCGTCGGCGATCACCGCAGAACATCACACGCCGAGATGCGCCATCGCCCGATGAAACACATCCTGCGTCCGGCGATATGGCGTCACGGACCCCACGTTCGTCAGCATCGGCACCAGCATGTGATCGCGATGCAGCGCTCCATGCGACGACGCATGCGGAATGGGCTCGAAACGCCCGCGAAAATCCCAGGCACGCGTCGCGCTCAGGATCATGTCGCCCGTCCGTCGGCAATCATTCAGCGCCAGGATCTGCACCAGCGCATCGGGATAGTCCGTCTGCAGCGACCGCTCCCAGCATTCAGCTTCCGGCGCGCCATGCACGTCACCCAGACCCAGCGGATCGCCGGTATCGCAGTGGTAGTGAAAGCGGTTGCCTTCGCGACGCACCATCGCGGATCCGCGATCGCCACCGCCGCGAATCTCGACCGTGCTGTCGCTGTGCGGCAGCAGCAGCAGGTCCACCGACGGACGCGTGAGCAGCATCTCGGCCGTCTCGTTCCATCGTGCCGAAAGCCGCGGCCAGAACGGCCGCGTGCGTGAGGGAAGGTCCATGAACAGGTGCGCCATGGCGTTGCCGCTCACCATCACGGCGATCTCCGGATCACTGACTCCGTAGATCTTTGGGTGCGCCAGCACGCGCAGTCCGCGCTCGCGGAACAGGTCGGCCAGGTCGTCGTGCGCGTGCACATCGATGTGCCCATGATCGCTCACGACGAATATCGCGAGTTCATGTATCCAGCCCTGCCGCGTGGCAGCCGCGGTCACGTCGGCCACGAAGCCATCCACGATCTGCAGCGCCTGTCGCACGATCGGTGCGCGATGGCCAAGGCTGTGGCTCGCTTTGTCCACGCCGCAGAAGCTCGCGAACGTGAACGGCGGGCGCTCGGCGAGCACGCGACGCAGCATCTCGCTCGACAACGCACGATCCACGTCGAGCCAGCCCGCCACATCGCCGCGAAAATGGGTGTAGCCGGCGCGCAACGCGAAGCCCACCGTATCCGTCAGCCGGTTCTTTCGGGGCAGGCCGCGGCCGATCATGTTCATCATCGCAAGCCCGCCGCCCGAGCGCTCGAACGCCGTCGGATAATTTAGCGCCAGATCGCGATCCACCTTCCGCATCTCGCTGCCGATGTAGCTGCGCGTGAAGTGCGGCCAGCCGGTGTCGGCGCGGCTGCGATCGAACCAGCGCAAGCCGGGCAGACCGACATGCCCCGGATGCTCGCCCATCAGGAATGGCACGTAGGCCGGACCGGTCACCGAGGGGAAGACGGTCGTCAGTGTGTGCAATCCCTGCGCGTCCCGCAGCGCCTGCAGCGCGGGAACTTCGCCTGCCTCCACGGCAGCTGCGAGCGTATCGGGACGGACACCGTCGGCGACGACGATGATGACGTGGGGCACGGCGACGGGGCACGTCGGAGACGAGGCTCGCCCCCGACTGACGAGGCGGATGGGGACGTGCGTGGGACTAGAATTCTATTCGGCCCATCGCTCGTGCACATGCACGGACGCCGTCCAGGTGGTCTCAACCCCCAAAGCATGCCCGCGAAGCGCGCGAAGAAGTCCGCAGCGACTGTTGCACCACAGCCCGATCTCACGCCCACGAAGGCGCCGAAGGCGAGTCGCAACGGCGGTTCCGTCGGTGCCACGACCGCAGGCGGCAAGAAGGCCAACGTCGCCACCATGCGGCGCGCCGAGGCCGCGGCGCTGCAGGGCGTCATGGAACGGCACGTGGACGGGCACCGGAGCGCCGGTCGCGAGACGCCGCTGGCGAATACCGTGATCTCGCCGCAGAAGCATCCGCTGACCGTGGTCGCACCGTCACCGACGCGCAAGGCGCCGCTGATCAAGCCGGTGCAGGACACCGACATCCGCGATCTGGTGCCGCTCACCGAAGATTCGAAGCTGCTGCAGTCGCCCGGCCCCCGCGACGATTTCACGCGCACCGATCCGTGGCGCGTGCTGCGCATGACGGGCGAGATCATCGAGGGCTTCGATGCACTCGCCTCGGTCGAGAAGGGCGTCTCGATCTTCGGGTCCGCGCGTACGGCGCCGGATGATCCGCAGTACGTCGCCGCCACGGAAGTCGCGCGACTGCTCGGCGAGGCGGGATTCTCGATCATCACGGGTGCCGGTCCAGGCATCATGGAGGCGGCCAACAAGGGCGCGCGCATCGCCGGCGCACCGAGCATCGGCTGCAATATCGAGCTGCCGTTCGAGCAGGGTGCGAATCCGTATGTCGACACGCTGGTCAGCTTCCGCTACTTCATGGTGCGGAAGACGATGTTCATCAAGTACAGCAACGCGTTCATCTGCTTTCCGGGCGGCTTCGGCACGCTCGATGAGCTGTTCGAGGCGGTCACGCTGATTCAGACGGGCAAGATTTTCCAGTTCCCGGTGATTTTGTTCGGCACGCATTACTGGGCGGGTCTCGTGCGCTGGCTGCAGTCGCGCGTCGCCGGCGAACGCAAGATCAGCCCCGGTGACCTGGACCTGCTGCTGCTCACCGACGATCCCGTCGAGGCGGCGCGTGCGGTGATCGAGGCGCACGCGGCGCAGGTGAAGTCGCCGCAAGGCAAGACGGCGCGCGCGCGAGGCGAATGAACGGCATGCAGAAGCTGGAACGCGCGATCAAGCTGATGGTCGTGGTCATCTCGCTCGTCGGCATCGCATTCATCTACAAGCGCGTCAGCGTGGGGCGATCGTTCGTCGTCGATCCGCGCGCGGAATGTGAGTCGGCCGGCCGCGCGTACGACAGCACCACCGCGCCCTGCACGTCGCGCTGACGTGCACGCACCGAATACACCGGCGTGGGACGACGAGCCGACCTGGCAGCCACCCGCGCCACTCCGGGGTGATGCGCGGGCGGATGTATGTGTGGTGGGACTGGGCGGCAGTGGCCTGGTGGCGGTGCGAGCGCTGCGCGAAGCGGGTGTGCGGGTAATCGGCATCGATGCCGCCGACGTCGGCGCCGGTGCGGCCGGACGGAACGGTGGATTGCTGCTCGCCGGCATCGCCGACTTCCACCACGACGCCGTGCGCCTGCTGGGTCACGAGATCGCGGTGGCCTGGTATCGGCGCACGTTGCACGAGCTGGACGCGGTGTTTGCGGCTTTCCCGCAGTGCACGCGTCGCACAGGTTCGCTGCGCATCGCCGCGTCGGACGCGGAACTGGACGACTGTCGCGCGCAGTTCGCACAGCTGCAGCTGGATGGTTTTCCCGCGGAGTGGTATGCGGGCCCGGAGGGCGAAGGTCTGCTGGTGCCGACCGACGGCGTGATGCAACCACTCACCCGTGTGCGCGCCATGGCGCGTGAGGCGATGCATGCCGGCGCCATGCTGCACAGTTGCACGCGCGCACTCGACATCACCAATACCTGCGTCCGTACCAATCAGGGTGTCATCACCTGCGACCGCGTGATCGTCGCCGTCGACGGTCGCCTCGAAGCGCTGCTGCCCGAACTCGCGCCGCGTGTCCGCACGGCACGCCTGCAGATGCTTGCCACGGCACCAGCGTTCGACGTGCGTATTCCGCGACCGGTCTACTGGCGAAACGGTTACGAGTACTGGCAGCAGCTCCCCGATGGTTCCATCGCACTCGGCGGGTTCCGCGACACCGACGTCGAGCATGAGTGGACGCATGACGCCACGCCGTCAGCGCCCATTCAGGAGCGGCTCGAGCAGTTCCTGCGCGCGCACATCGGTACGCGTGCGCTGATCACGCATCGCTGGGCTGCGAGTGTCAGTTATTCAAGCAGTGGTGCGCCAATCTGCGAGGAAGTTCGTACGGGTGTCTTCGCGATCGGTGCCTACAGCGGCACTGGCAACATCGTCGGCGCACTGTGCGCACGCGACGCGGTGCGCTGGGCGTTGGGCAGAGAATAAACTTGGAGGCGGTCAAACAACATTTTTCGCTCACGGGCGCCATCGTCCGGCGCGCACGACTGTCAGACAATACAGCACATCTGCGTCGAGCGGTTCTGCGTTGATGTTTCCTGCCGTGCTGCGGAAGCATGGGTGCCGCACTCGTTCGGACACACGACTACCACGATGTGCTCAGGGAGTCGTGGCTGCATCCAGCGCAAGGAGCGGCAAAAACGGGTTGACGTACAGTGTCCAAACCCAGATGCCTGTCGTTCCGCCAGGCGTCGGGCCGCGACCCCCGGGACGCCAGATCTCCTCAGCGGAACGCCAGAATTGAACGGTGTTCCGATCAAAATGCGTTGCCTGTGCAGAATCCAGCGACGCCCGCGCTTGGGAATACAGTTCCCGCTGTGCCACAATGAGCGCGTTGAGCGAACGTTCATAAATGTCGTCCTCGACTGGCCACTTCCGCAGCACGGTGCGACGAGCCTCGCGCAGCGGCAGCCCCAGACGGAAGAACTCGCCGCGAGCATCGTGTTCCAGTCGCTCGACTCGTTCACGCTGGGCGTCCGTGATGTCTGGAACGTCCAGCAGCAGGTGCTCGAGGTTCGCAAAGCCGGCGACAACCCTGTGGTATCGCAGGTCTTCCACCGTTTTTGCGATCCGCATGACCTCAATTTGCCGGAACGCGGCCGACGGCTGTCCCGCCAGTTCAGTAATCGGTACCGCGACGACAGCGAGTGCGACAGCCGACAGGACCGCCTGCAGCGTGCTAGGCATGAAATCCTCCGTCAATGTCCGTACTTACACTACACAAGATCTGCACTGTACACGGAACTGTCGGCACGAGTGCCACGGTTTCAGTCGTGCAACGCCTTCACACCGGTGGTGTTACGTCTCGGCGCCATTCGTAGCTGGCACGCCACCCGAAAACCTACGGCGTCACGAACGCCGCCTCGCGATCCCGCTTCGTTTCCGCCGCCGCCTCTTCTGCCGCCATTAGTTTCAGGTTCTCGTCATAGCGGACGCGCTGAGCATCCGTCAGCAGCCCGCGCAGCAGCTGCAGTTCCCGGCGTCGCAACTCGACCATGCGCTGTAGCGCCTGCTCCACGCGTTGGCGCTCGAACGGCCCGCGCTGCAGCAGTGCGATGCGTGCCTGCCGAATCGGTCCGGCTTCGATGTTGAACAGCTTCCGATGCTTCTCCTCCAGCAGCTCGATCGCATCGCGCTGCAGGTCGGTCAGGTCGGTTACGCCGAGCAGAGGGCGTTCCACAGAAGCCCATTGTGCCGTCAGGTCCTCGATCGTGGGCCGTGAGGCGGCGGAACCCATTCCAACTTCCTGCGCACCCGCAACGTGTGTCGCGACGAAGGTCGCACCGAGTGCCAGTGCGCCGGCGAGCGCCAGCCGGCGTGTATGAAGGATGTGGCGGGAACGCGGCATCGGAGAAATCCTCAAGAGACGTTTCACGCACAATCAGGCTGAACCCACGAAAAGATGCAATGTAAAAAAACGCGCGGCGGGCAAGTTGAAATTACCCGCCGCGCGTCACGACACCGTGTCAACGACCGCTCACTCCGGCGGACGACCGCCCATCCGCTCACGCATCTGCGCGTCGCGAACGGAATCAGCAGCCGTAATACCCTTCACATTTTCGTCGAATTTGGGATGCTGCGCGCTCGTCAGGATGGCACGCGCCGCGGCCAGCTCTTCCTTCCACATGTCGTCCATCTGCCCGCGCATCTTCATCATCACGGCCATGTCAGGCGGGCCACCAGCTTGGCGTGCGGCCACTATCGCGTCACGCATTGCGGTGCTCGCGGTGATGAACTTCGGCTTGTATCCGGTTTCGAGCGCGGCCAGCGACCATGCCTGTGCGTCGGTGATCCCGCTCACGCCTTCCAGCGTCTTCGCCAGCAATGCCATCTCGTCAGGCGCTCGGCGCATGCCGCCACCGGGAGGGCCGCCCTGTGCATCAACGGATACGGTCGAACCGATCAAGAGCGCCGCACCGAGTGCGGCCGCGCGCATGTGACGCATCATGCTGGTTTCCGGAGAATGTTGGTCCCGGCCAGGCGAGCCGGGGTCGTGGCGGTCGAATCCACTGCGGCTCGCCACTCCAACAGTTACCCGGGAGGTAGCGGTGTCGTTGGTCGAAGCGATCGCGGAACCGGCACGACGGCTGTGATGGGGCCGGGCTCGCCTTGACAGCACCACCCGGCAGGCGTATCCCTCCCCTCACAACTGAAGCCCGTGGTCATTTGCCGCTGATTGCCGCCACGTAAAAGAATGTGCTAAACCGCGAGTGCCCGGCGGCCTCCTGTCTGCCGGGCTTTTGCGTGTCGGGACCTCCCGTCGCGCGCTCGCCAGGCGGGATCATTGCATTCGTTCATGAGGTTCAAGTGGCTGACCAGCCCCATCGCACGCCCCGCACGCTGCATCCCGAGACGCTCGCCATCCGCACGCAGACACCGCGCAGCGCGGAACGCGAGCATTCGACGCCGCTCTACCTCACGTCGAGCTTCGTCTTCGACGATGCCGAGCAGGCGCGCGCGCTGTTCACGGAAGAGGAGCAGGGAAACATCTACAGCCGCTACTCCAACCCCAACACCGACGAGTTCGTGCGCAAGATGGCGCTGCTCGAGGGTGCTGATGACGGTATCGCCTTTGCCAGCGGCATGGCAGCGGTCTTCGGCAGCATGGCCGCCTTCCTGCGCAGCGGCGACCACGTTCTGGCGTCGCGTGCGTTGTTCGGCTCCACGCACCAGCTGTTCACGAAGCTGTTCCCGCGCTGGGGCATCACGGCGACCTACGTCGATGCGGATGCAAGTGCAGACGCATGGGAAGCGGCGGTGCAGCCATCCACGAAGCTCGTGTTCGTCGAGACGCCATCGAACCCGGGGCTCGCACTCATCGATCTCGACATGCTCGGCCAGCTCTGCGCGGCGCACGAACTGATGCTCGTGGTGGACAACTGCTTCACGACGCCCATGCTGCAGCAGCCGATGAAGCATGGCGCGCACCTCGTGGTCCATTCCGCCACCAAGTTCATCGACGGCCAGGGACGAGTGCTCGGCGGCGTCGTCGTGGGCAACGCCGACCTCATCACCGAGCTGCGGTTCTTCATCAGGCATACGGGTCCGGCGCTCTCGCCGTTCAATGCCTGGGTGCTGTCGAAAAGTCTCGAGACGCTGTCGGTCCGCATGGAGCGGCACTGCGCGAACGCGCTCGCAATCGCAACGCACTTCGAAGATCACGCCGAGCTCGATTTCGTGCGGTATCCGTTCCTGGCGAGCCACGCGGATCATGCGCTGGCCGTGCGACAGATGTCGGCTGGCGGTGGCATCGTGGTGCTGGAGTTGAAGGGCGGACTGGATCGGGCACGTCGCTTCATCGATGCGCTCGAATTGCTCTCGCACACGCCGAACCTCGGCGATGTGCGCAGCATCGTGACGCATCCCACCTCCACCACGCACTCCAAATTGAGTGAGGCCGAGCGGGTGCAGGTCGGCATCGTGCCGGGCATGATCCGCGTGTCGGTGGGGCTCGAACATCGCGACGACCTGATTGCCGATATCGAGCAGGCGCTGGAACGCTCGAAGTAGGCGATCGAATCAGGTGCACTCTCGAGTAATGCACCGACTTGCCCTTCCAGCGCAATCCGCGCGTCGTCGATCCTGCAGCGCCGCGGCGGCCGCGCTGATAGGTTCCGGAGTGGACACCCTGCGACGTCGACACGTTTCGCGCACCAGCCCCCGACTCGGATCACGCACATGGCAATGGTACTCCCGCGCGCCCTGCTCATGGTGGCCGGCATCGGCACTGCCGTCGCGCTCATCGGCATCGGCCACCCGGCGTCAGCCGAAGGGCGCCCGATGCTTCACGCAGTTCGAGCGGCCGATAGCGATGCTCCACCGACCAACAAGTACGGTGAGCTCTGCGCGAGCTGCCACCAGCAGGCCGGCGAAGGCATCGAGAACGTCTTCCCGCCGCTCGCCGGATCCGATTGGGTCACCGGTCGCGCCATCGTGCCGATCGCCATCGTGCTGCACGGACTGGAAGGAGAAATCGAGGTCCGTCGCAAGAAGTACAACGGCGCGATGATGGCGTGGGGTGGCGTGCTGAACGATGAGGATCTTGCCGCGACGCTTACGTATACGCGGAGTCAGTGGGGCAATCGCGCGACGCCGATCACCGCAGCGCAGGTGAAGGTCGTGCGTGCAAAGCTCGCATCGCGCACGAAGCCGTTCACAGTCGCCGAGCTGCGCGCGCTGCGGTAGCAGCACGCCCGATCACATCCAGCCGCGCACCTCGTGCGCGGTGTATGGCGCTTCCATCGCTGCGCATTCAGCCGGCGACAACACCACGTCCAGCGCCGCGAGTGCATCGTCCAGTTGACCGAGCTTCGTGGTGCCGATGATCGGCGCCGTGACGCCTGGCCGCTGCAGCAGCCAGGCCAGCGCGATCTGTGCCATGGGTAGTTCACGCGCGGCAGCAACGGTGCGAACGGCGTCGATCACCGTATCGTCGGTCGGATGATCGTAAAGATGCTCCACCTGCGTCGCATCCGATGCCGCACGTAGTGTCGCGCCGCCTGCCAGCGCGCGCGCGCGACCGGCCAGCAGCCCGCGTGCCAGCGGTGACCAGGGAATCACGCCGATGCCCTCGCTGATGCAAAGCGGCATCATTTCTCGCTCCTCCTCACGATACAGCAGGTTGTAATGATTCTGCATGCTCACGAAACGCGACCAGCCATGCGCATTGCTGGTGTAGAGGGCCTTCGCGAATTCCCATCCATGCATCGTGCTTGCGCCCAGGTAGCGTACCTTCCCGCTGCGCACCAGGTGATCCAGCGCTTCCAGCGTTTCCTCCATCGGTACCGAACGATCCAGGCGATGAATCTGGTACAGGTCGATGGTTTCCACGCCAAGCCGCTTCAGTGACGCCTCACAGCCCTGCACGATGTGCTTTCGCCCAAGCCCCTTCATGTTCGGGCCGTTCCCCATCGTGAAGTGCACCTTCGTCGCGATCACCACTTCGCTCATGTTCCCGTACTCGCGCAGCGCGCGACCGGTGATCTCCTCGCTCACGCCGATGGAATACATGTCTGACGTGTCGAAGAAGTTGATACCCGCCTCGATGCTGCGGCGGAAGAATGGCTGCGCCTCCTCTTCCGTGAGCACCCAGTCACGCCACTGCGTCGCGCCGAAGCTCATGCAGCCGAGCGCAAGTCGTGAGACGACGAGTCCCGTGCGGCCCAGTGTCGTGTATTCCATGCGGTGTTCCGGTGAACGAGGGGGCGTGCGGTTCCTGCGACCAATCTAGGCGGGCCGCAACGCCTGACGTTCACGCACGAGGCGCACGAAGTTGCGTCGTGAGTAGTCGCCGGCACTGGCCCAGCCAGCGAGTGACTCGCCACCGAGCACCGCCCGCATGATCGCACCGTCGCTCCTGCCGGCCGCGATCTGTCGTTGCAATTCGCCGATCGTGCGACGGATCCACGCTGCCTTGGCGCGCAGTGCACCAGCCGGCTCCGGCACCAGCCCGCGATGCGCGCAGAACATCCGTGCAGGCTCAAGGTCGGCCATGCGTTCCAGCGAGTCCATCATTGCCCACGGATCTTCGCGATGATGCGCGATGCGGACGGCGACTCCGAGAAAGAGGTCGCCGCTGAACAGTGTGCGCGACGGCGCATGCCAGACCACATGATGATCCGCGCAGTGTCCCGGTGACGGCAGCATGCGCATGTCGCCGGTGTCGAATGGCATGACGGCGGACTGCAATCGCGGCATGGAGCGCCAGGTGACGCGGCGGTACGCGCCGATGCGCTTCACGGATGTGAGCCGTGGCAGCGTGTCGGGTGCAATCCAGAGAGGCACGCCGCGGCGCGCCAGCCGCTCCACGTTGCCGGCGTGGTCTTCGTGATGATGCGTGATGATCGCGCCGCGTACGACACTCGCGTCGAGCATGGGCTCCAGTGCGGCGCCACAGGCGGGTATTCCGGTGTCGATCAGGACGCCGTCATCCGTCAGAAATGCGCGTGCCGCATAGCCCGCGAGCCGGCTGCCGAGCGATGTGAACCGCCACTCCGTCACGCCCGGATACCGGTGAATCTGGATCATTGCCTGACTCTGCCATTCGTGCAGGTGAAAAGCGCGCCCAGCCGTGTTGTGCGCGCAATCGGCGGAACATAGCTTCTGCTTGTCGCGCCCGGCCCCCACTGGC
This sequence comes from Gemmatimonadaceae bacterium, assembly GCA_014377535.1. Taxonomy (GTDB): domain Bacteria; phylum Gemmatimonadota; class Gemmatimonadetes; order Gemmatimonadales; family Gemmatimonadaceae; genus JACMLX01. The sequence continues at coordinate 33,043 of JACMPK010000054.1, read as the reverse complement.
TGGGCGAAGTCGTTTCCCTGTGCAGCAACGGCCCGTCCATGATCGCGGAACTCAAGGAAAAGCTCTCCGGTGAAGTCGCCAAGCTGCGGTACGAGCTGAACGTGACGCTTCCGCAGGAGATCCGGAAGGCGGTGGAACATGGTGATCTGCGCGAGAACAGCGAGTACAAGGCTGCGCTCGAGCGGCAGCGTTTCGTGCAGGCGCGACTTGGCCAGCTCATGCAGCGCCTCAGCAAGCTCTCCGATATCGACGTCACGCAGATCCCGACCGATCGTGTGGGACTCGGTAGCCGCGTGATCGTCGAGGATCCCGCCACCGAGATCCGCGAGACGTACGAGTTGGTGTTCGGCGATGGTGGCGAGCTGCAGGATGGCCAGGTGAGCATGTCATCGCCGATCGGCCTCGCACTGCAGAACAAGAGTGTCGGCGAATCCGCGGTGCTCAAGCTGCCCACGTGCACGCGTCGCCTGAAGATCGTCGAGCTGCTTACGATCCATCAGATCGACGTGGTGTAGGGCGCGCCGCATCACGTCGTGCGCATCCCGCACCGCGCTGCAAGATCCGAACGCCATCGTGACTCCGTCGCGGTGGCGTTCCGGCTTTGTAGCCTGCGCAATCACGCCGTCTGTGGCTCACGCGTAGCACCAGCCGCGACGAACCTGCGTGCACATCACGGAAATACCGCACGCACATGAGCGTTTTCACACTTCATATAAAGTGTCTAATTCACGGTGACGTCGCTTCAGTAGACATCAGGATTGGTCGACCATTTCTCGGACCACCCTGATCAGCCATACCTTCACCCACGACGACATGCGATTGCACCGCATCCTGATGCTGCCGCTGTTGGCAGCCACGATTGTTCACGCTGCACCGGCCGCGGCGCAGGGGACCGAGTCACCAATTGAGTTCCACGCCGCGTTAAACACCGCCGTCGGCAAGGCCAAGGATCTGCCGATCGTCGGCATTCCGACGTACGCGACCTTCGACTATCGCACGGCGATGTTGCAATTCCGCTACAAGATGACCGAGAAGGACCAGTTCGTGCTGCAGCTGCTGAATCGTCGGCTTGGTACCAGTCCCTTGCAGGCCGCGATTCCCGAAGTGTCCATGCAGTGGGCATACTGGCAGCGCAAGGGCAGCCTGGGTGCGCTGAAGGTGGGACGCGCGCCGATGCCACGTGGCATCTTCAACGAGATCCGCTTCGTCGGCACGGTGCTGCCGTTTTTCCGCCCGTCGTTCGAGATCTACGGTGAGGGCCGCGAGACGGTCGATGGCGCGGTCTTCACGCGTCGCCAGCCGCTGGGCAACGGCTTCAGCTTCGACATCAGCGCCTTCGGCGGCAGCAATGAGGTGCGCACGCAAGTCGTCACGGCCGCAGGCAATTCGATTCGGGCGTTCCGTGGCAACAACCTGAAGGGCGTGCAGGGCTGGCTGAACCTGCCGTTTGGCGAGACGCGCGTCGGCGGATTCTACGCCGACTACCACATCAATTCCGACACCGCACGCGGTACCCGCGGCGAGATTCTTTATTCGGCGGAATCGCGTATCATTCCGCGGACCGTCGTGCGTGGCGAGGCACTGCGTGTGTACGGCATCGGACCAAATCAGGATCGCAAGAGCTACTCTACCGAGGCAGTTGCGACCGTTACGGAGAAGATCGATGTCTCTGCGCAGTACAGCATGACCGACAACCGCATCTTCCAGCGGCCACCATTGCTCAATGTGAACGTCACCGCGACCAAGGACATTGCATTCGGCGGCACCTACCGCATCGGCGGCGGTGCGCTCGTACGCCTGGAACATCACCGCGTGAAAGGCTACGCCTTTGACAGGTTCGTTCCGCTGCTGACGAACGTGGGCGGCCAGCCCGTCATTGCTCCGCCGTCGTCGGGCTCGTACTGGCTCGGCAGTTTCGCCGTCAGCTTCTGAGGATGCATCACATGCGAAAGTTCCTGTCACTCATCACGTGCTGTGCGGCATTCGTCACGTTCGCACCGGCCGCGCAGGCCCAGGCCGACGTCAAGATCATCGTCAACGCGGGCAATCCGATCTCGGAGCTGTCGACCAGCGAGGTCGCCGGGCTGTTCATGAAGAAGATCGCGAAGTTTCCCGGTGGCGGTCTTGCAACGCCGGTCGAACAGGCGAAGAGTTCCGCGATCCGCGGCGTGTTTTCCCGTACGTTGCTCGGGCGTCCGGCATCGGCTCTCGATTCGTATTGGCAGCAACAGATCTTTGCCGGTGGCGAACTGCCGCCTGCCGCCAAGTCGTCGGACGACGAGGTGATCGCGTTCGTGCGCGCCACGCCCGGCGGCATCGGGTATGTGTCGGCAGGCGCCAGCCTCACCGGCGTGAAGGCCGTGACGATCAAGTAGTCGCTTCGAGATCCCTGAGACGCGCGCCGCTCGCGACGTGCATCCCAGGGATCGATGCCGAACAACCGGTTCGATTCGTCGTCATACGCCATCACGGCCTGCGCTGTAGTGGCGTCGTCCCATTCATGCACCCGCGACATGATCGCGGCGACCGTCGGTGCCAGCGCACGGCCGGCGTCCTTGCGTTCATAGGCAATCGGCATGCGTCGCACCAGCACATCGGCGACCGTCCATGCACCTTCGGCCACGGCAGCCCACATCACCTCCGCTGCGATGTAGGGCAGCGTGGAATCGAGGCGTGCACCAAGCGCGGGCTCACGTTCCACCAGTCCCCACACCAGGCGCCAACGGTCGCCGTAAGCGCGTACGAGCTGCGTGGCACTCGCGGCATCACCGATCAGGTCCTGCGCGGCACGCACCTCGGCGTCGTGCGGCAGGTCGCCGGCGCCCGGAAGTGGAGCGTCGGCCGTGGGCGATGCAACGGCCGTGCGCCGACCCAGCGCACGCTCGGTCACGTCCGCGATCTCGGACGCCATCGCGCGAAAGGTCGTGAGCTTGCCCCCCGTGACAGAGATCAGGCCGGACGCCGACGTCACCACTGCATGCTCTCGCGATGCGTCGTTCGCGGTCGTGCCACACTGCGCCACCAGCGGTCGTATACCGGCCCATGCGCTGATCACGTCGTCGTCATCCAGCGCCGCCGACGGAAAGAAGCCGTTCGTCGCGCGCAGCAGGTACGCCACGTCGGCACGATTCGCGCGCACCTCGGCGGGACCTGACGTGGCCGGCGTCTCCGTGGTGCCAATGATGGTGTGGACCGGCGAGGGCAGGATGAACAGCACGCGTCCATCGTCGGGATGCAGCAGCGTCAATGCATCCGTCACCGGCACGCGCTCGCGCGGCACCGCGATGTGCACGCCCTTGCTGCCCAGGACCGCAACGTGCTCCACGCCATCATCCAGTCGTCGCGTGACGTCACTCCACGGCCCGGTTGCATTCACCACGACGCGTGCGCGCACTTCGGTCCACGCACCGGTCACGGCGTCGAGCACGCGTGCGCCGGCGATCATGCCGTTCGCATCGTGCACGAACGCCGTCACGTGCGCATGGTTCAATGTCAGCGCACCAGCCTCCGCCGCCGACACCACGTTCGCAAGTGTCAGGCGCACGTCATCCGTACTCGCGTCCCAGTAGCGCGCGCCGCCGACCAGCCCGTCGGCATTCAGGCGTGGCTCGCGCTGCAGGATCGCATGCCGCGACATGCCGCGATGCGTACCGACGTTGCGAAACAGCGACAACGCGTCGTACGCCAGCAGCCCTGCACGCAGCTTCCACCGCGGAATGCGCGCGCCGCGATACACCGGCCACATGAAGCGCAGCGGACGGACCAGGTGCGGCGCGATCTGCAGCAGCGTGCGCCGCTCACGACTGGCCTCGAATACCATGTGCAGATGCCCGTGCTCCAGGTAGCGCACGCCGCCATGCACCAGTCGTGACGAGCGCGACGAGGTGCCGCTGGCCCAGTCGTCGGCTTCAAGCAGCGCCACCCGCAGCCCGCGCATAGCCGCATCGCGCGCGGTACCGGCCCCGGTGATGCCGCCGCCCACGATCAGCAGGTCGAACGCACCATCTGCCAACCGTGCCCACGCGACGGCCCGCGACGCGAGGCCAAGGACGGGCGCTGTGCCCGGGTCATGCTGGAATGGACGACTCACGGACAGGTTGGGCGGAAGGCCAAGGCAGGCGGTCGACGGTGTCATGCAGACGTGCGTAGCCCGCAACTGTCACCAAGGGCTAACTTAGGCATATGTCACTGAATGGATCGCTTCGGCGCGTTGCCATCGTCACCGGTGTGCGCACGCCGTTCAGTCGTGCCGGCACCCTGTACAAGTCGTTGTCTGCCATCGACCTTGGCCGACTCTGCGTGGCCGAGCTGATGCAGCGCACGAACCTCAACGCTGCCGACGTGGACGCGGTGGTGTTTGGTACGGTCGTGCAGAGCGTGCAGGCACCGAACATTGCCCGTGAAGTGGCGCTGATGCCGCTGCTCAAGAAGAATGTCGATGCGTGGAGCGTGAGTCGTGCCTGTGCCAGCGCAAATCAGGCCATTGCCGACGGTGCCGATCAGATCGCGCTCGGCCACATGGACTGCGTCATCGCCGGTGGCTCGGAATCGCTCTCGAACGTGCCCATTCTGCATTCACGAGCGTTCGCCGACGTGCTCATGGCCGCGAACAAGGCGAAGAGCCTGCCTGCCAAGATCAGCGCATTCTCGAAGATGCGCCCCAGAGATCTCGTGCCCGTCGCGCCCGCCATCGCCGAGCCGACCACCGGCGAGACCATGGGCCAGAGCGCCGAGAAGATGGCGAAGCTGAATGACATCTCCCGTGAGGAGCAGGACGAGTTCGCGCTCCGCTCGCATCGACTCGCGGCCGCCGGACTTCGCGACGGGCGTCTGTCGGCCGAAATGTTTCCGGTTTACGTGCCGCCTCGGTACGACAAGATCGCCACGACCGACAATGGCGTCCGTGAGGACAGCTCGCTGGAGCAGCTCGCGGCGCTGAAGCCGTATTTCGACAAGCGCTACGGCAGCGTGACCGCAGGCAACGCGTCACCGATCACGGATGGCGCGGCCGCGGTGCTGTTGATGAGTGAGGAGAAGGCGGCCGCGCTGGGTTATCATCCAATCGGCTTCATCCGATCCTATGCGAGCGCAGCGCTGGATCCGGGCGAGCAGCTGTTGCAGGCGCCGGTGCTTGCCGCACCGAAGGCGCTCGCACGCGCCGGCCTTGCGCTCCAGGACATGGATCTGATCGAGATGCACGAGGCATTCGCGGCGCAGGTACTCAGCAACCTTCGCGGCTTCGAGAGTCAGGCCTGGGCCGAGCGCGCGGGCCTGAAGGCGCCGGTCGGCGTGGTCGATCGGGCCCGGTTGAACGTGATGGGCGGGTCGATTGCCGTGGGTCATCCGTTCGGCGCGACGGGGGCCCGCATCACGACGACGCTCTGCAATGAGCTCGGTCGTCGCGGGGGGCAGTTCGGGTTGCTCACCGTGTGTGCCGCCGGCGGTCTGGGGTTCGCGATGGTCATTGAACGCGTCTGACGCCACCAACACAGCCAATGACCGCTCCAGCCATCGCACAGCGCGCCATCACCATGCAGGTCGAGCGCGGCATCGCCGTACTCACCTTCGATGCGCCCGGCGCGCCCGTCAACACCTTCACGGCGGCGGCGCAGCAGGACCTGCGCAGCGCCTTCGAGACCATTCAGCGCGACCCCGCGATCCGTGCCGCCGTGATCCTCAGCGGCAAGCGCGGCAATTTCATCGCCGGTGCCGATATCGAGGCATTCCTCGATTTTCGCACCGCTGAAGATGGCGAGGCAGCAAGCTGCGCCGGTCATCCCGATTTTGCGGCCATCGAGAAGGGCAAGCCGGTGGTTTGCGCGATCGACGGCGGCTGCCTTGGTGGCGGCACCGAGCTGGCGCATGCCTGTCACTGGCGCATCGCGACCGACAGATCGAAGACGGCGGTTTCGCTCCCCGAAGTGCAGCTCGGCATCATCCCGGGTGCCGGCGGCACGCAGCGCCTGCCGGCGTTGATCGGGCTGCAGGCCGCGCTGGAGATGATCCTCACCGGCAAGACCGTGCGCGCGAAGAAGGCGCTGCAGCTTGGCCTGGTGGACGAGATGGTGCATCCCAGCATCCTGCGCCGCGTCGCGCTGCAGCGCGCGCTGGAACTGGCCGATGGCACCAGGCAGCGCGAAGCGAAGCACAAGGGCGCCGGCGAGATGCTGCTGGACGAGAATCCCATCGGACGCGCCATCGTCTTCCGGAAGGCCAGGGAAGGTGTGCTGGCGAAGACGAAGGGCTTGTATCCTGCACCACTCGCGGCACTCGACGCCGTGGCGGCCGGTTACACCAGCGACGGCGACGGGTACCAGACCGAGGCCCGGCTGTTCGGCGAGCTGGCCATGACGCCGGAATCGCAGGAGCTGGTCTTCCTGTTCTTCGCGACGACGGCGCTCAAGCGTGACATGGGCGTCGAGGTTTCACCGCTTCCTAAGCCGCTGCCCGTCGAGCGCCTCGGCATTCTCGGTGCGGGCTTCATGGGCGCCGGCATCGCGAGCGTTGCCAGCCCGGCTGGCACCATCGTGCGCATGAAGGACGCCGACACCGCGCGCGTGGCACAGGGCCTTGCCGCGGTGCGCGAGGTGATGCGCGAGAAGCTGGTGAAGAAACAAGTCACACGGCCGCAGTTCGATGACCTGCTGCTCTCCGTCAGCGGCACCACCGATTACAGCGGCTTCGGCAACGTCGACATGGTGATCGAGGCCGTCTTCGAGGACCTGCAGGTGAAGCACCAGGTGCTGCGCGAAATCGAGGCGGTGGTGCCGCCGCGCACCATCGTCGCCAGCAATACCAGCACTATCCCGATCAGCCGGATCGCCAGTGCCAGTGTGCGACCCGAGCGTGTGTTGGGCATGCATTTCTTCTCGCCCGTGCACAAGATGCCGCTGCTCGAGATCATCACGCATGACGGCAACGATCCGCAGGTCGTGGTGAGCGCCGTGTCGTATGGCCGGATGCTGGGCAAGACCGTGATCGTCGTGCGCGACGGACCCGGTTTCTACGCGAATCGCGTGCTGTCGCCTTACGTGAATGCGGCCGGCCTGCTGCTCGACGAGGGCGTGTCGATCGAGAGCATCGACGACGCGCTGGTCAAGTTCGGCTTCCCGGTGGGACCGATCACGCTCGTGGATGAAGTCGGGCTGGATGTCGCGACCAAGGCCGGTGCGATTGTCGCGGAGGCGTTCGGCGCGCGCATGGCGCCTAACGAGTCGATCCAGCGCGTGATCCGGTCGGGACGCCTGGGTCGCAAGGGCAAGCGCGGGTTCTACCTGTATGACGACGACGGAAGGAAGGGTGGCGTCGATGCGTCGGTGTACGACCTGCTGCCCACGGGCCAGAAGCGTACCACGGTGCCCGCAGAGCGCATCGTGCAGCGATGCGTCTACGCGATGCTGAACGAGGCGGTGCTGTGCCTCGAGGATGGCATTCTTCGTTCACCACGCGATGGCGACATCGGCGCGGTGTTCGGCATCGGCTTCCCGCCATTCCGTGGTGGCCCGTTCCGCCACATCGGTCGCGTTGGAGCACGCGCCGTGGTCGAGACGCTTGATGAGCTCGAGCGGGAGTTCCCCGGACGCTATCAGGCTGCGCGCACGCTGCGGGCAATGGCAGTCAGCGGAGCGCAGTTCTACTCCGCAGGGAAGCCTGTTTGACCGCCGGATTCCAGCCGGGAAGTGCCGGCGACGACCTGATCGCCTCCACGCCGCCGGACGATCGCGAACTGTCCGCGCTGCTCGATGAGATCGTGCGCCGCTTCTCGGGCTCGATCAGGGCGACTGGAGCTCGATATCGACTCGCCCCCAGCGACATCGGGGAAGTGGAGCAGGAAGTGCGCATTCGCTTGTGGCGCGTATGCGGGAACCCCGAGAACATCGCGCGGCTTTCTTCGTCATATCTGCAACGCGTAGTCACGACCGCAGTACTCGATCTTCTTCGCCGCCGCCGCCACGCGGCGACGCACGATCCTGTCGAAGACATCGCGCTGCCTGCGCTCGGGCCGGGGCCAGATGCCGATATCGAGGCCGCATCACTCGGCATTCTGGTTCGTGCCGCGGTCGAGTCGCTCGGACTCGCACGGCGCACGGTCGTGAAATTGCATTTGCAGGGGTATCACCGCGACGAGATCGAGGTGCTGCTTGGCTGGAGCGAAGCGAAGACTCGTAACCTCCTGTATCGGGGGTTGTCGGATCTGCGCGAGTATCTGGTCGCCCGCGGGATCATATGGGGGAGTGATGCATGAGTCGTTCGGACGGAATTTCCTTGCCGCGTGATCCGGGTCCTGTGCCGGCGGCGTTGCGCGAGGCGTTTGTGCGCGCGACGGCGAACGAGTTCGATGCGCTGCAATTCCCTCAGGAGTCCCACATCGAGCTGCTCGCGCTCGGTGAGGGCGATGACGACATGCGACTCTCGACCATCGACCAGCTGCTGATCACGGCTGAGGGCAGCGTCCTGGTGGCACATCTGGTCGCGGCACGCGGCGCAACCATTGGATCCGAGAGCCAGATCCAGTCGCTGACCGGGTCGTATCCCACACCCGTTGCCGAAGCTGCATTGGGCCAATCGTTGGTGACGAACCTGCCTGAAACGCGTCGAGAGCGCTTCACGGGATTCACGCCGGTGTTCATCGCTGCGTCGCTGCTGCTTGTGGCAGGAGCCAGCTGGTTCGTCGTCTCGCAGCAACGAGCAGGCGACGAAATTCGTGCGTCCCGCGCCGACCTGCAGTTGCTGGCCGTCCCGGCGACCGCGCCAGGTACCCCGGTCACGCTTCGCTGGAAGCCGCTGCGCGTGGAGACGAGCTACAGCGTCGAGGTGCTCGATGCCGACGACGCGCCGGTGTTCCAGATTGATACGCGCGAGACGCGGAGCATCGTGCCCGCTGCATCGCTCGCGCCTGGCACTTACCGCTGGTCGGTGCGCGCGCGGATCGTCGATCAGGGCGAAGTGCGTTCGCGAGTCGGTTCATTCGTGGTGCGGTAGCTCAGGCGGAGCACCGCGTGGTACACGATCGCGAATGCGCGTGTCGCCATCGCGTGATTCGTGTTTCGTCGTATGTGCAGTGGCGCTGTGTGCAGTGGCGCTGTGTGCAGTGGCGCTGTGTGCAGAAGCGTCTTGGGCAGTGGCATTGAACGCAGTGGCGTTGGATGCAACGGCGATGAATGCAGCCGCGATGCATGCAGGGCGTTCACGGTGACTGGCCACCACGGTGCGCATGCCGCGCGCCAGCAGCGGGGCCACCAACCCGTCGATCGCGTCGCCACGCGAACCGAAATCGCCGGCGCACGTCGTATCGCGCCAGCTCCGCGAGCGCGAAACGCGGCGCGGGCGGCGTCGCAGTTGCGTCAGCCCACTGACGCCATTCTGCCGCGCGCAGGGTCGATGGGCGACGCGACCAGGACAGGGTCTGATACATCGCCGCTGTATCATCGATGTAGCACCGATGTATTTCCACACGCCATACCGATGTATCATGATGTGTACGTTGCGCACCAGCGTGTTTCGTTTCTGCACGCGTCGCAGCAGGCGCTCACTGCAGCCGCGCAGCCAGCGCGAGCTTTCATCCCTCTTCGGGATGGACGACCTGCGAACTTGCTGCATCACCCTGGCCGGACCCCGAGGAATGATCGGTTGGATGTCACGCTGCCGTCTGCTGGTGACCGGAGCCACCGCACTGGCGAGCCTGCTCCCGACGCGGGCTCGCGCGCAGGAATCCGTTCCACTGCTCGACCCGGCTATCGTCCGCGCCGCGTTCATCCCTCGCATCAACGACGGCACCTTTCGTGGGATCGCGGCCGGCTGGCGCGAGCGCGACAGCATCCTGATCGCGGCGGCGGGCGTCGCGACGGTCGCCGGTGCAACGCTCACCGCCGATACCCGATTCGAACTTGGCGAGGCAGCGTCGGTGTTCACGGCCGCACTGCTCGCCAATCTGGTTGCACGCGGCGAACTCTCGCTCGATGACGAAGCGCAGCGTTTCATGCCTGGAACCGTCACGCTGCCTATGAAGAATGGGCGCGCAATCACCCTCGGCGACCTGGCTTTCCACCGTTCCGGCCTGCCCGACCTGCGGACTGACGGCACCGGCTCCGCACCAGAGCGCGTTAGCCGCGCACTGCGCGGTATGACGCTGCGCTCCGACATTGGCAGCCGGTACGCCTTCTCGCAGCTCGGACTCGACGTGCTGGGTCTCGCGCTCGCGCGGCAGACGAAGCTGCCGCTGGCCGCCGCGATCCGTGCGCGTGTGCTGCAGCCGCTCGGCTTGTTCGACATCGCGCTGCTCACCGCGCAACCCCGCACATCGTCCGATGCGCTCGGGCATGGCACCGATGGTCGACGCGTGTCGCGCAGCAGCGCGGCACCGGGTACCTGGAGCGCATCGGTCATGGCGCTGTCGCAGTTTCTGGCCGCCGCCTCCGACACCGGCCGCGGGCCGCTGGCCAGTACATTTGCACTGATGATGCGTACGCGAAGCCTGGGCCCGGAACCCGCCCTGCCGGTTGCGCTTGGCTGGCGCGTGCTCCGTCTCGACGGCCGCGACATCTACTGGCTCGACGCACAGGATGTGCCCGGTTTTGCCGCCTATCTCGCGCTGGATCCGTCGCGCAACCGTTCCGCCGCGGTGCTCAGCAACACCGAGCGGCCGGTCGATGCCATCGCCGGTCAGCTACTCCTGGGCCGCGTGCCGGTGATCACGCCGGCACCGACCGCCGATCCCACGGCTTTCATGAAGTCACGTTCCAGTTCGAGGCGCCCTGGTCGCCGATGATGTCAAGAATGCCGATGCTCCGAACGCCGATGCACCTGATGCCGCCGCTCCGAATGCCGAAGCTCCGAGCGCCGCTGTTCCGAAGGCCCCTCTTTCGGATCGTGCTCTCACCCGTTGCGCTGGTGAGTTGCCTCGCCGGCTGCACTCCCGGCGAGCACGCCGTGGTTCCCGCGCCGAACAAGGACGGCGTCACCGTCGCCCTCGCGTCGCCTGTCGGGTACGTGAAAGTCGGTGACCGGCGCATCGCGTGGCATCCATCACCGGGTGTGTCGCGGTATGAACTCGTGCTCTCGGATTCCGTCGAGGTGCCCATCTTCACCGCCGTCACGGCGGACACGCAGGTCGTTCTACCCGACGGATTCCAGTATTCGCTGTCGCAGAACTATCGCTGGTACGTGACCGCGTACCGTGATCGCGACTCGACGGCCTGGCGCTCACCCGTCGCCATCTTCCGGCTCGAAGGCGAGGGCCGCCGCATGCCACCGCTCCCGAAGCCCTGACCACCGCCTCCGTGACCATGCTGTATCCCGCATGCTGCTTCGCCCTGCTCGGCACCTTCACGCTGTCCGCACTGCGCGCCGCGCCGCTGCTCGCACAACAGGTCACCACGTCACCGGCTCCGCTGAGCGTCGAGCGAATCTTCCGCACCCGCGACCTGGCCGCGGAAGGCCTGCCCTTCGTGCAGTGGATGAAGGATGGCCGCAGTTACCTGCTCGTGAAGAGCGACATCGGCGGCGCGTCGCTCGTACGCGTCGATGCCGCCACTGGCGCCGAGTCGGTGCTGGTGCCCAGCGGTGTGCTGAAGGACGAGGCAGGAAAGGCGTTCGACATCGAGGATGTCACGCTGGCGCCCGACGAGACGAAGGCGCTGATCTTCCACTCGTCGGTGCGGGTGTGGCGCACGAACACGCGCGGTCTCTATCACGTGGTGGACTTCGCGTCGCGGCGCGTGACGAAGCTTGCGTCGACACCGCCCGGTGCCGCGGCGCGCCCCGCCGCTGGGCCCAGCTTTCTCGCAACCGGCCTTGCAAGTGGTGCGGCCGATCCCACGCTGCAGATGTTCGCCAAGTTTTCGCCCGACGGCGCCAAGGTGGCCTACGGACGTGCGAACGACTTGTGGGTCAAGGACCTCCGCACCGGCACCGACACGCGCCTCACGACCGATGGCAGCGACGACATCATCAACGGCACCACCGACTGGGTCTACGAGGAGGAGCTGGGTCTTCGCGACGCCTTCCGCTGGAGTCCGGACAGCAGGCGCATCGCCTTCTGGCGTTTCGACCAGGGTGCAGTGCCGGCGTACCCGATCGTCGATGAACTGGGGATCTATCCTCGCGTCTCCACGCTGCGATATCCCAAGGCCGGCGAGGCCAACTCACGTGTCACGGTCCACGTGATCGGCGCCGATGGTCGCAACCTGCGCGCGCTGGACGTTGGTCCCGACACGGGCCAGTACGTCACGCGCCTGGAATGGGTGGATGCCGACTCCATCTCGGTGCTGCGCATGCCGCGTCGCCAGAATGCGCTCGACGTGATGCTGGTCAGCGCCACGACCGGCAGCGGCCGCATCATCGTCACCGAACGCGATTCCGCCTACGTGAATCCCGAGGGAGAGCCTGTCATCTGGCTCGCTGATCGCCAGCGTTTCCTGCTGCGCAGTGATCGCAGCGGCTGGCAGCAATTTTACCTCTACCGTCGCGACGGGCGCCTGATCACGCGCGTCACCGCGGACGGCATGGACGTGCTGGACCTGCTGGCGATCGACGAGAAGGCAGGTGCCGCGTACGTGCAGGTGGCTGCGCCGACCCCCACGCAGCAGCAGTTGATGCGCGTCACGCTGGACGGTCGCCGGGCCGAACGACTCACGCGTGGCGCGGGTGCACACTCGATGCTGATCAGCCCCACCGCCGCTTTCATGTTTGACGCGTACTCGCGCCTGGGCGTGCCGCCGACGGTCGCGCTGTACGCGCTGCCGCGCATGACCGTGGTGAAGCAGCTCACGGACAACGCCGCGCTCACGGCGAAGCTGGCGGCGCAGGGCATCGCGCCCGCGCAACTGTTCACGGTGCCCATGCCCGATGGCACGCAGCTCGATGCCTATCGCATCGTGCCGCCGGCGTTCGACAGCACGAAAAGGTATCCGGTGCTCATGCATGCCTATGGTGGACCCGCAGCACCGCAGGTGGTGGACCAGTGGGGCGGCTCGCGCTACCTCTGGCACGCGTCGCTGGCACAGCAGGGCTACGTGGTGGTGGTGGTGGACAATCGGGGTGCGGCCTTCCGTGGCCGTGATTTCCGCAAGGGCACGCAGCGCACGCTCGGCTTGCAGGAAACGCAGGACCAGATGGATGCGGCGCGCTGGCTGGGCCGTCAGTCGTGGGTCAACGCATCACGCATCGGCTTCTGGGGCTGGAGCTTCGGCGGCTACCTCGCGTCGATGGTGGCAGGCAAGGGCGGTGACCTGTTCAAGGCGATCATCGCCGTCGCACCGGTCACCGATTGGCGCCTCTACGACACCATCTACACCGAGCGCTTCATGTGGACGCCGCAGGGCAACGCGAGCGGCTACCAGTCCACCGCCCCGCAGAACTTCGTGAGCGGCATCACGGCGCGCTTCCTGCTCGTGCATGGCACCGGTGACGACAACGTGCACCCGCAGAACTCCGTGCAGCTGATCGAGAAGATGGTCCGCGCCAACAAGCCGCTGCAGCAGCTGTTCTATCCCAACCGCACGCACTCCATCAGCGGCGGCAACACGACCGTGCACCTGTACGAGTCGCTCACGCGCTTCATTCGCGAGAACCTCTGACCGCCCGGTCCGTGGCGCTTGCGGCAGTGCTGATCGCCGCCTGCAGCACGCGGCGCCCGGTGGATATCGACGATGCCGCCGAGCGCGCGCGCATCGCTGGCGAGGCGGTGCGGAGCAGGTCGTGGCGATGCGTACCGGTACCACCGTCGCCGATGCCGTCACCGGCGACCCGCGCGGAACGCAGCGGCTACTGCGAAACCACGCCGTACGATGAAGTAAAGGCCTTCCTGGACACGGTGCTGTCGAATGCCGCGCCGAATCGCATCATGCGCATCACGCGCGCGGGCACGTCGACGAAGGGCCGGCCGCTGATGATCGTCACGGCCTGCGCGCGCACCGGCAGCGGCACCGACACCTGCGACGCCGTGATGGCGGCGCCTCGTCGCAAGCCGGTCGTGCTGCTGCAGGCGAACATTCACGCCGGTGAAGTCGAGGGCAAGGAAGCGGTACTGGCACTGCTGCGCACGGTCGTCACCGATGCACGCCGCAACCTGCTGGACAGCGTCACGCTCGTCGTCGTGCCGATGTACAACGCCGATGGCGACGAGACACTCGGCCCGCAGAGCCGCAATCGCGGTGCACAGCTCGGACCCGCGCTCGTCGGCGAGCGCGCCAACGGCGCAGGGCTGGACCTGAATCGTGACTATATCAAGTCCGAGGCGCCGGAAACACGCGCCCTGCTGCCATTCCTCGTCAACGGCGGTGTCGACGTGTTCGTGGACCTGCACACCACGAATGGCAGCTATCACGGCTACAACCTCACCTGGTCACCGTCACTGCATCCCGGCGCGCCGCTCGCCACGTTCACCAGCGACACGCTGCTGGCCGGTGTGCAGCGCCGACTGCGTGCGAAAGGCGTGCTCACCTATCCGTACGGCAACTTCAGCAGTTCGTTCGCGCGCGAAGTCTCGCTCGACCCGGTGAAGGACGGCTGGTTCACGTACGACTCGCGCCCGCGCTTCGGCTCCAACTACTTCGGGCTCACCGGCGGCGTCTCGGTGCTCAGCGAGGCGTTCTCGCACGATCCGTTCGCCGTGCGCATCAGCAGCACGCAGGCGTTCATTCGTGAGCTGATGGGCACCGTGGGTGCCGACCGCAGCATCATGGTGCGCATCGCGACGGCGCGCCGCGTGCTGGCCTCAGGCGTTGCGCCACGAGGCCTGATCCTCGAGACGCAGATGACCACCAGGCCGTTCCACGATTCGCTGCTGGTGGAGGAACTCGAGGCCGATCGCGACAGCCTGGCCGCCGAGCCGGGCGTGCCGCGCGGCATCCGTCGCACAGGGCGCGTGAGCTCGCAGCGCATGCTCGTGTACGACCGATTCGAGGCCACGCGCAAGGCCACGGTGCCGGCAGGGGGCTGGCTGGTCGAAGGTCGCGACACTGTTTTGCTATCGCTGCTGGCGCGGCATGGCGTCGTGGTGCGGTCCGGGATCGGCCGCGCCCGCACCATCGACGTGGAACGTTTCCAGCTGGACTCCGTCGTGCGGACCGGTCGCCCATTCCAGGGACATACCGAGGTCGCCGTGCGCGGCCGTTGGTTGAGCCTTCGCATGCTGCCATCACCCGACTTCCGCTGGGTGCCTGCCGCACAGCCGCAGCTGCTCGTCGCGGCACAGCTGCTCGAACCGCAGTCGAATGACGGCGCGACCACCTGGAATTTCTTCGACGATCGCCTGCTCATGGGCAGGTTCCACCCGGTGATGCGCATCGTCACGCGATTGCCCGAACGTTGACGCGGTCGTTTGCGGTGGGCATGCGGCTATGTTTCACCATTGGCGTCACCGCAGGCCGTGGAGACGCGCCCACCCGTCTCCCAGCGTTCTGATGCTGCGCAACGCGCTCCTGTTCCTCTCGAACCAGCAGGGCATCTTCGATTTCGTCCGTCACAACGGGATGGCGAAGTCGTTTGCTTCGCGCTTCGTCGCCGGCGAGACGGTGACGACCGCGATCGAGGCCGTCCGCGGGCTCAACGCCAAGGGTATCACGGCGTCGCTCGACCTGCTCGGCGAAAGCACCACCAACGAGAAGGAAGCGTACGCCACGCAGCGGGAGTACCTGCAGCTGCTGGACCTGATCGCGACACAGAAGCTGAACGCAAACGTGTCGCTGAAGCTGACGGCGATGGGCATGGATATCTCGGACGAACTCTGCGTGAAGGTCACGCGCGAAATCCTCGAGCGCGCGAAGCAGTACGGCACGTTCGTGCGCCTCGACATGGAATCCAGCGCCTATACGCAGAAGACGCTCGATCTCTTCGAGAAGCATTTCTATCCTGACTTTCGCGAAAATGTCGGCATAGTGCTGCAGAGCTACTTGTATCGCACCGAGGCCGACGTGAAACGCGCCAACGAACTCGGTGCACGCGTGCGCATCTGCAAGGGCGCGTACAAGGAGCCGGCGACGGTTGCCTTTCCCGAGAAGGCTGACGTGGACGGGAGCTTCGTGAAGGCCATGCACCTGTTGATGGCGCACGGCAACTATCCGGGTATCGCCACGCACGACGAGCTGATCATCGCCGAGGCGCGCCGCTTCGCAAAGGAGAAGGGCATCGCGAACGACCGCTTCGAGTTTCAGATGCTTTACGGCGTGCGACGCGACCTGCAGGAAGGCCTGGTGCGCGACGGCTACCGCGTGCGCTGCTACGTGCCGTTCGGCACGCAGTGGTACCCGTATCTCATGCGTCGCCTGGCAGAGCGTCCGGCCAATGTCGCATTCATGACGGGCAACGTGGTGAAGGAATGGATCGGCGGGCGGCGCACTGCCTGACCAGTCCGTGTGCATCGCTGGCACATGCTGATGCGCGTGAGCGCCGGTTGGGCGTGCCGCGGCGCACGCGCCGTCACATGCCCCATGACACCAAGTGTGCGCGCGTGAGCGGACAGCACCTGCCGCCGAACCACGACCGTGGCGACGAGCACACCATCGGCGGATATGCGCTGGTGCACGGTCGCCCCGCCGCGTTCGAGGGTGGCGATGGTTTTTCGTATTCGGTCGAGCTGTGCGTGGATCAGGTGAATGACGCCGGCACGCTCTGGGCCGGTTACATCCTGTTTCCGCGCTGGCGCCGCATCGGTGCCAGCGGCGTCGAAGGGCACCTCGAGACGGACTACCTCACGCGCGGCAACACGCAAGTTGATGCGCGCGATGCGCTGGCATCCATGACACTGCAGCAGGTGCGCGACGCACTGGAGCAGCGCATCGCCGCGACGGCACCCGCACCCGCACACCGCTGGTTCGACGTGATGCGCGACGAGCGTGATGGCGATCCGCATGCCGGAGAAGCGCCGTGACGGAGCCAGTGGCAGCGGAGACCGAGATCCTCGGCCGCGTGCTCAGTGGCACCGGCGGTGTCTGGCGTGTGCGGCGCACCGATGGCCTCATCGTCGATGCGGCGCTTCGCGGACGTCTCAAGCGGTACGATGACGCCAAGGGCAAGCAGGCGCGCGCCGATCGCGATGGCGGCCGCGCGCGCGCCAGCGTGAAGTCGCGCGCGGACAAGCGCGATGATCGCAACGAGGAGAACGAGGCACCGACCCTGAAGCTGGCCGTTGGCGACGAGGTCGCGATCCAGCACGACGAAGCCACCGCCACCTGGGCGATCAGCGCGATCCTGCCGCGCCGTTCGCAGCTGGCACGCCGCGCGCCCGGTGGCGGGTATGGTCAGCGCATCGTGGCCGCCAATGTCGATCAGGTGCTGATCGTCTTTGCCGCCGCAAATCCGGAACCGCATCCGCGCATGATCGACCGCTTCCTGATCATCGCCGAGGCGAACGACATCGCCGCACGCGTCGTGATCAACAAGTCGGATCTCGTGTCGCCGGAAAGTGTGCGCATCCGATTTGCCGACTACGAACGCGCAGGATATCCGGTTCATGTCACCAGCACCGAAACGGGCCGCGGACTCGAGGCGCTGCGCAGCGTGCTCGAAGGCCGCACGTCGGTGCTCAGCGGACCCAGTGGCGTGGGCAAGAGCAGCCTGATGAACGCCATGTTCACGGGCCTCGACCTGCGCGTCGGCGAGATCAGCCAGAGCGTGAACAAGGGCCGGCACACGACCGTGGGTGCACTGCTGCATCCGCTGCCAAACGGCGGCTACGTGGTGGATACGCCGGGATTGCGCGAGATCGGCATGTGGGGCCTGACCGCCGAGCACCTCGACGGCTACTTCCCGGAGTTCAGGCCGTACCTGGGCGAGTGCCGCTTCGCCGACTGCATCCACGTCGTCGAGCCAGGCTGCGCGATCCGCGATGCACTCGCGCGCGACGACATCTCGGCCGTCCGCTACGACACCTACGTGAAGCTGCTCGACGAGCTCGCGGCAGAAGCCGAAAGCTGGGAGTAGGCGTGACCAACCTGCCGACGCCAGCGCCAGCGAAGGTCGCCCGCCGCGAGATGCTGGCGTGGATGATCGCTGGCGCACTCGGACTCGCGCTGCTTGGACGCGTGGCCGTGGACCGCACCGCGTCGCCACCGCTCGCCGCCGAGGATCCAGCCGTGGGTCAGGCCCGTGCCGCCGTGACGGGCCTGCTGGTCCGTGACTCGGCAAACCAGCGCGTGCCGCTCACGCCGCGTGGCCGTCCGGCGATCCTGATGGTGAACTCGAAGACCTGCTCGTTCTGCCGGCAGGCCCTCAAGGACATTGCCGGCCTGCAGGGCAGTGACGGTGTCCCGATGCTGCGCGTCGTCACACTGGAAGGTGCCGCGGCGGGGCGTGTGATGCTTACCGCCATGGGTGTGCGTGGCGCCTTCAGCGGCGGCCCCGATGGCGACAGCGATCAGGTGCTGCTCACCTTCCGCATTCCGGGCACGCCGGTCTTCGCTCGCACGGACAGCTCGGGTCGGATCGTCGAGACGGTGCCCGGCTATCCCGGCCGTGAAATAATTGCCCGCTGGATGCCGGTGATGCGCGGCCGGTAGGCATGCGCATCGCGGCACGGTCGCTTCACATTTGTGCGCCGGCATGCTGCTCGCGCGTTCCTGTCACTGGTCCTGTCCCGATGCACGCACGTCTCGCATTGCCGCTGTTCGCCCTTGCTACGCTCGCCGTCGCACCGGTCCGCGCACAGACCATGGCCGACGCGCGCAGCTGCGAGCGTGCGATCACCGGCAGCGCCGTCGACCGGGCCGCCATGCAGAAGCTCTACGCATCAGGCAGGACCACGCCTGCCGGTCACTTCGCTGCAGGCTGCGCCGATGTCCTTGCATCTCGCTGGGATAGCGCGGCCGCGCACTTCGATGCGGCGGCGAAGGGCAATCCGAGCAGTAGCGCAGCGTTCCTCTGGATCGGCAACATTGCCGGACAGCGTGCGCGCATGGCGCCGCTGGCTGCGCGCCTCAAACTCGCGCCGATGATCCGCGATGCGTATGCAAAGGCAATCGAGCTGGATGGCACCAACATCGATGCGCGTGAAGGGCTGATGCAGTTTCAGCTCGAGGCACCGTCCACGATCGGCGGCGACAAGGCGAAGGCCGCCGAGCAGGCGCTCGCCATCGGCAGGCTGGTGCCGTACCGTGGACTCGCCGCGGAAATCGCTGTGGCCACCGCCGCGCGTAACCAGCCCGCTGCAGAGAGGCTGTTGCTCCGCGCCACGACACAATTTCCGGACAGCGTGCTTGGCTGGGCCAACCTCTCCGCCATGCAGGCGGACGGGCAACGCGCACCGGACGCCTTCGCGACTGTCACGCGCTGGCAGGCGCGCGGTACGAACCGCATGTTCGCGCTCTTCGCGCTCGGGCGCACGGCGGCGGTCACGGGCCAGCAGCGCGAACGCGGCGAACAGGCGCTGCGGCAGTACCTGCGCGGACAGCGCAGCCCCAGCGACCCGCCGTTCGCGAACGCGCACCATCGGCTCGGGATGATCTTCGAGCGCGCGGGTCGCAAGGACGATGCACGGGTGGAGTTTCAGGCTGCGCTTCGACTCAGCCCGCAGATGCGCGATGCGCAATTCGCGCTCGACCGGTTGAAATGACGCACGCGCCTCCGATCGTCAAGCTGTCGCTGGGTGCAATCGCCGTCACCGGATCGTGTCTGGCGATAATGGCGACCGTTGGCGGAGGTCCGCTGGTCGGCGTGCTCTTCCTGCTGCTGCCGGTCGGCGCGTGGGCCACCTGGCGCACGAAGCGCGGTGCGCGCAGCATGCTCATCACCTGCGCGCTCATCGCCACGCTGCCGCTGCAGATGGGTGCCATGCTGACCTGGCCACATGTCGATGACGCAGTGGCGGAAATTGCGGGGCTGGTCGCGATCGTCGGCGGCGTTGCCGGCATGCTCACGCACGCCGCCCGTCACTGGTATGCCTCCGCCCGAGCGCACCGGGTGGTCGGCCTGTAGCAGCGTGCCGCAGGCCGACGACGAACATCGGTCACCGACTGCGGAGCGTACCCAGCCCGCCGTCCACGCCAAGGGTCTGCCCGGTGATCCAGCTGTTCTGCGGATCCATCAGGAATGCGATCGCGCGCGCCACGTCGCCCGGCTCGCCCAGTCGTCCCAGTGCATGCATGGCCAGTGACGACTGCTCACCGGCGGCACTGCCCGTGATACGCGCCGTCAGTGGCGTGCGCACGAG
The DNA here is from genome assembly GCA_014377535.1 of Gemmatimonadaceae bacterium. Taxonomy (GTDB): domain Bacteria; phylum Gemmatimonadota; class Gemmatimonadetes; order Gemmatimonadales; family Gemmatimonadaceae; genus JACMLX01. The sequence goes on along the minus strand of JACMPK010000054.1, from coordinate 12,897 downwards.
TCCTGGAGCCACGCAGTTCACGCGCACCTGCTTCGCCGCATAGCTCGCCGCCGCGGACAGCGTCAGGCTCATGATGCCACCCTTCGCGGCCGCAATCGCCTCGTGATTCGCGAGCCCGATGCGGGCGGCGGCGGATGCGACGAGCACGATACTGCCGCCGGTCGGCTCGGTGTTGCTCATCATCGCGCGGCTCGCGGCGCGCACCAGCGAGAACGCCGACTTGAGGTTCACGCTGAGCACCTCCTCGAACTCCTCGGGACGTGTCAGGTGCGCGGGCTTCAGCAGCAACGAGCCGACGCAGTTCGTCGCGCCGTCGATGCGACCGAATGTCTGCACGGTGGTCTCCACCGCACGATCGATGTCGGCCGGAATGGTGGCATCGACCACGACACTGGTGGCACCGAGTTCAGTGGCGAGTGCAGCCAGCGCATCGGCGTTGCGGGCCGCGAGCACGAGCTGCGCACCTGATGCGGCGAGCTGACGGGCGAGCGTGGACCCGACGCCACCAGTGGCGCCGAGGATGAGATGCACAGGAGGAGTCATGCGTGTCGAATGGACGACGGATGCTCGCGGTTTCAGCCGTCTGCGTGGAGCAGCTGTCGAGGCATCGGCAACGTCGACGCACCGGCAACAGGTTTCACGCAGAACGACGGCTCCGCCGCGCAGAATCGCCCTGAACGGCGAACAGCATCGTCACCACGCACCCCTGCAATCTTCAGTGGCTACTCGACAGGTAGCCGACCTGCCGGCATTTGCGCGTGCAGCAATGATCCCGCATGCGTGAATGCCGTGGCTGCTGCGCCAGAGGGGGACCAGACGTCCTGTCGGTCAGGGCGAGAGTCGTTCGACGATCCACGCCGACTCCTCGCGGCGGTACCGGATCCGGTCGTGCAGACGGCTCTGGCGACCCTGCCAGAACTCCACGTGCGTCGGCTCCACCAGATAACCGCCCCAGTGCGGCGGCAGCGAAGGGGCGGTGTCGTCGGGAAAGCGCGACTCCACCTCGCGCACGCGCGCTTCGAGCACGCTGCGGTCGGTGATCACGCTGCTCTGTTCACTGGCCCACGCCCCGATGCGGCTGCCGCGCGGTCGCGAGTCGTAGTAGGCCGCCGACTCCGTCGCACTGAGCTGCGCCACGGTGCCGCGAATGCGGACCTGTCGCTCCAGCTCCTGCCAGAAGAACACCAGCGCGGCGCGTGGGTGTGCGAGCAGGTCGCGCCCCTTCTGGCTCCGGTAATCGGTGAAGAAGGTGAAACCGCGCGCATCCACGCCCTTCAGCAGCACGATGCGCGCGTCCGGGGCGCCGTCGGGCCCGAGCGTCGCCAGCGTCATGGCATTCGGTTCGGCGATCTTGGCGTCGGTGGCGTTGGCGAACCAGGCGCTGAACTGCGCAATGGGGTCGGCCACCACGTCGGAGGCATCGAGGGACGCGAGCGCGTAGTCGCGCCGCAGGTCGGCTATCGAGGTCATGCTCTCGGTGATGCGAGGAGGCAGGAGCGCGCGGATGGCTGGTCCGAGCGAGCGCGAACAGGATTCAGGGGGCTCGCCGCGGCACGAGTTTCTGCAGGCCGCATGCGCGTGCCGCTTCGAGCAAAATGGTGCGGTCGTGCGTCAGGATGATTGGCGGCCTGATCACGACCGGGCAATCGAGCATGGCCGCGAGCGTTTCCATGATCGCTTCGGGAGCGCCGTCAAGGTCCGTCTCGGATGTCTCTGAGGGTGTCAAGACGACGCCAGCAACGTGAATGTCTCGCGACAGCATGGCCAGAGCTACAAGCCTCACATGACCAACGGCCCATCGGCTCACCGGTTCCACGATGATCGCCGGCAGCGCCCAGCGTGCAAGCAGATCCAACATCGTGAGCGATGGTGTGATCGGGTCCATCGGTCCGATTGCATCCACCACGATCATCATCGTGCGACCTTCGGCGAGCGTTTCGTGCGCCAGGTCGAAGGCAGCGCCATGCAGCAGCGTACCCGATGCATCGGCCGCGTGCATTGCCGAGCGGTTCGCTTCCAGCGCGAATGGCGTGACCTGTCGCGGATCATCCAGGTGGCCGGCGGCCCAGCGGATCAACGAGCCCTGACTGCCCGCCTCGCATGGATCGTCTATCCCCGTTTCCACCGGTACCAGCGCCGCCACGTTCTCCCCGTCGGCTGCCAGCATCACGATCAGCATCGCCGCCGTGACCGCGGTTTCCTCACCCGGCGTCATCCCGGTGATCGCCAGACCGGGCAGTGCTGGGTGCGCGTCGCCATGCTCGAGCAGTGGGGAACTGTTCATCGTCATGCAGTGCAAACTCATTCACGGCTAGGCTCCTGCCAACTCCCCGGCTGCGCACTGTCACACATGCAAGGCGGGGGCGACCCGTCACCGGTACGCCCCCGCCTCATGCTGCCCGAACTGCTGTCGGATCTAGTGCGCTGCGGCCGGTGCTGCCGGTGCCGGCTTCACGGTCGACGTGTGTGGCAGCGCTCCCTTGGCCTCGAACATCGGATCCGTGGGATCGCGATACGTCGCCTTGTGAATGCTCCACGCACCGAAGTAGAGCGCGACGGCCAGAAGCGTCGTCGCGATGGCGTAGGGCCACCCTTCTCTGGTCGGATTGATCGGGACGTGACGTCCTTCTGTCGGGCTGGCCATCGGGCGAAAGCTCCTCGTACAACGAGAGACCGGGGCTCGTGCACCGGCTGTCATTACAATAACACCGTCGGCAAGCAGGTGTGACTGGCGACGTCGCACGACAGGCGACGCCGTTCGCGAAATCACCGCTTTACCGTCTCCTCCACCACGCGTACCAGCTCATCGATCGTGTATGGCTTCGCCAGCAGCCCGTCGGCGTCGAGTGCCGCGGCACGACCCATCATCAGCGACCCGGGGCCGTCGCCCGAGCTCATCACGTACCGCGTGCCGCTGCAGGTCGGAAGCATTCGCATGCGGCGGATCAGCTCCACACCGTCCATCTCGGGCATGTAGAGATCGCAGATTACGACGTCGAATGTGACCTGCTCCGCGATGCGCAGCGCATGCATGCCGTCACTCGCGCCGACGACGGCGTGCCCGCGTGAAGTGAGGAACCGCGTCAGGAAGCTGATGATCGCCGCCTCGTCGTCCACCACGAGGACGTCCAGCGCGCGACCGATCGGCGTGTTCTCCGGCCCGGGCAGCGCAATGTCAACCGTCACGACCGGCGGCTCCACGTCCGGCGCGTTGACCGTCGGCAGCCGCACCGTGAACTCGGTGCCGCGCCCCATCTCGCTGTGCACGTCCACCACGCCGCCATGCTCGGTCACGATGCTGTGCACCACGCTCAATCCCAGCCCCGTGCCCACGCCCTCTTCTTTCGTCGTGAAGAACGGGTCCCAGATCCTGCCCAGCAGCGAGGGCGAAATGCCGGCACCGTTGTCGGCGACGCGCACCGTGACGTGTGCCTCGGCATCGATCTCGGTGGTGATGCGCAACTCCAGCGGCGCCTGTACCATCGCGCGTTCGCCACGCACCGCCTCCAGCGCCTGTCGCGCATTCGCCACCAGGTTGAGCATCACCTGTTCCAGTCGCGCCGTGTCGCCCTGCACGTACACCGGCGTTGGCGCGAGCATCATCAACACGCGAACGCCGCGCGTGCTCAGCGCATGATGCTGCGTGTCCACGATGTGACGGATCACGCCATGCAGGTCCACCAGTTCGCTGCGCGTGACGTTGCCTTGCCGCGCGAAGGTCAGCAGGTCGCGCACGACGCGTTCTGCGCGTCGTGCCTCGCGACCGATCGTCTCCAGCGCCTTCCGATCCTCAACAGGCCACGTGCCGCGAAGCAGCAGTTGCGAAAATCCGCTGATGGCCGCAAGCGGATTGTTCAGCTCGTGCGCCACACCAGCCAGCATGTGCTCCAGTGATGCCATGCGTTCACTGCGCCTGAGGTGCTCGTCGCCGCGATGACGTTCCGTGACGTCTTCCGCGATGCCCTCGAACACTGGCGATCCACCCGCGTCGTCCTCTACCATGCGCAGCGAGAGACGCACGTCGATCAGCTCTCCGTCACGACGACGCCACGTCACCTCGACCAGGTCATCCAGCTCGCCACGCTGCGCCATGCGCACGAGCCACTCGTGGTTGGACCTGTCGGCGTATACATCCACCGACAGGTCCAGCGCCATCAGCTCTTCACGCGTGTCATAGCCGAGCAGTTCCAGCAGCGCCGGATTGGCATCCAGGATGCGCACGTTGCGCACGGCGCGGTACACGCCGTAGACGGCGCGACGCACCAGCGCGTCGTAGTTCGCGCGCGTGCGCATCAACATCTGCTGCGCGAGCCGCCGCTCGCTCATGTCGCGCGTGACGGTGATGTAGCCGGTCACCGTGCCGTCGGCATCACGAATCATCGACACGCGCGTCTCGACCCAGAGCTGTGAGCCGTCGTCGCGACGGAGCAGCCATGTCGCAATCGGCAGGCGCTCGCCCCGCGTCATCTGTTCCAGCAGCTCTGTCGCAATCGGGCGGGCGCGCACGCTCATGAGCGACGCGAAGTGCGCACCGACGTACCGATCCGGCGTCACGCCGAACAGCTCCTCGCAATAGCTCGACGCGTACGTCACGATGCCGGTGCGGTCGAGAACTGCCACCGATGCGTCGAGCGTTTCGGCAAGGAGTCGAGACAGGTCGCGACCCGGGACGCCGATCGCATCGAATGCCGCGGTCGTGTTCCGTGGCGAACCCGGGTCAGTCATGGCGTGAATACGTGCATGCGCGGCAAGCTACTCGTGCGCGTACCGAGTCGTCACGCGTGCTCCTGCAGCATCGCATGCATGCGCGCGACATCGCTGCCATCCACGCGGCGTGCGTGCCTCGCGACGTTACTGCGCGCCAGCGGCCGACAATGCACCCTCGATCGCAGCACGCACCGCCGGATCACCGGCCGGAATTGCACCCGAGTGACGCCAGAGCAGCTTCCCCTCTGCCGACACGAGCCAGCTCTCCGGTATGCCGACGGCAGCGAACTGCCCGCGCACCTGGTCTGCCGGATCACGACCGATGGGAAAGGTTGCACCCATCGACGAGGCGCTGGCCGCCTCGTCGGTATCGCCATCGGTATCGATCGAGATTGCCAGCACACGCAAGCCGCGCGATGCATACGTGGTGTGCAGCGCCTGCAGTTCCGGAAACTCCGCCTTGCACGGGCCGCACCACGTGGCCCAGACGTTCACCAGTGTCACCGGTTGCCGCGCCGCACCACCGATGCGTGCGCTGTCGCCGCCTATGGTGGCCACCGCAAAGGCAGGCGCCGCATCACCGACTTCCGGTGCCTTGAAGACATCGGCCTTCGGCGCCGCCGCGGGGCCGCACGCCACAAGGCTGAACGACAGCAGCACAGTCCAACGCTGACGCATGATCATGTGTCCGGGTGATTGAAGAAATCCGCCGCCTGCACGCAACGCATGAGCCCGTGCGCGTGCGTGGCGCACGTGACCGCAAGGTACCGTATGCGCGGCCGGTGCCGCCGGCGCTTGCAGTCCTGCATGTCTGGCGTGATACTCCACGCAGGGAGTTTTCGAACGCAGTCCGCCCGTCTGACGACCGTGCATCGGTCGCCCTCCGCGACCTCGACGTGGCCGCCGCACGACGGCTCGGTGCGGCCGGCATGCGGACCTTCGTGGGCATCGCTGACGAATGGCAGCTCCCGGTGGCCGCGCGCCGGACGCTGCTCGGTGACATCGGCGAATCCACGTATCACAAGTGGCGACAGGGTGACGTCGGCACACCGTCGCGCGACCAGCTCGAGCGGCTTTCGCTGCTGCTGGGCATCTACAAGGCGCTGCGCCTGCTCTTCTCTGACGATGCGACCGGTATCCGATGGCTCAAGTCGCCCAACCGTGATTCCGACTTCGGCGGCCAGTCGCCGCTCGAGCGCATGCGCCGCGGCTCCATCGAGGATCTCTACGCCGTTCGTCGCTATCTGGACGGCTGGCGCGGCAGTTGGCCGTGACCGAGGCCGCCGTCCAGTCGGTGCGTGTCCGCGGACGGGCGCACCGGCTGGTGCCGTCGCGCTTCCCGCCTGTCGGTGTCTTCGATCGCGTCGCCACGCCTGCTGACGCGATCGCCGCGATGGAACTCGAGAGCCTCACGAACGATCGTGTGCGGATCGCGCTCGAGCGGAGCGCGGTGCTGCCCGAAGGCGAGTGGGTCGTTGGCGTGCCCGGAGCGACCATCGTGATGGCGGCCTTCCTGCACGCGGCGCCCGGAGGCGGCCGCTTCAACGCCCCGCAGCTCGGCGCCTGGTATGGCGCGCGCGACCTGCAGACCGCGATCCGCGAGACGATTCATCATCACTCGCGCCGACTCGCTGCATCGGACCTGGGCTTCGACGCAACGATCACCATGCGCGAGCTCGTCACCACGCTCGACGCGCGCCTCGTGGACCTGCGCGGCCGCCACGTGCAGCAACCGGCGCTGTACCACCCTGACGATTACACCGTCGCACAGCAGTTCGGCGAGGCGTGCCGCGCGCGTGGTGACATCGGCATCGTCTGGACCAGCGTACGGCGCTCGACCGGCGAATGCGTCGTGATCTACCGGCCGCGCGCCTTGCTGCCGGTCACGCAGGGACGCCACCTGGAATACCGCTGGCACGGCCGGCCTGAACCCGAGGTGCTGCAGCTGGAATCCTTCGGCAGCACGGAGCCCGAGACGCCGCGGCTCAAGGCCATCGGGTAAGGACTCATTCGCCTGGCAGCGGTGTCACCACCAGCACCGCGGTCACCAGCAGCACCAGCAGCGCCAGCAGCAGCTCCGTGACCAGCGACTTCCGCAGTACGTCGACACCCGCTGTCGTCGTCATGCGTGGACCAAGGCGCCGCCAGTTCAGCGCACCGAGCAGCACGATCACGCTCACGAGCACGAGCTTCGCAAGCACGTACAGGCCCCACTGCACGGTCCACAGCTCGCTGATTGCACGCAGGTGCACATATGTCGCGAACAGGCCGCTGCCAAGCAGCAGTGCGACACCGGGAATGCCCACCGGAGGAATCAGTGGAATCAGCAGTCTCAGTCGTGTCTCGGCCCGGTCGCGTCGTGCCGGCGACACGATACCGTCGGCATTCGGTAGCGCGATGCCCAGGAACGCGACCACGCCAAGGCTGCCCAGCCAGAGCGAGGCGCCTGCGACATGCGCGATGTCACTCGCGACCGTGAGGATGCTCGCGTTCTCGGCACCGATCGCGTGGCCCTGCATGGCGGGTGTGACGCAGAGCCCGAGGGCGCCGAGCGTCGCCGGAAGCCATGGCCAGCGAGCCTTCGGGGTACGGGAGACCAGCCAGAATCCGACGCCAGCCAGAACCGCGGAGGCGGACTGCCAGAAAAATCCGAGGCCCCAGGTCGTGGACGTGAGCAGCGCCTCGATGCCCGCGAACCACGGATCGCCGGGCGAACGGAGCGCGAAGACCTGATCCGCCAGGCGCATGCACGATGCGGGAATCAATGCCACGACGGCACCGATCCCCACCCACGCCACGTCGCGTCCTATTGATTGGCGCGTGACGGTGTCAGTTTCGACACGTGGCATGACGGCCAGGCCCACGGCGCATGCGCCCACCGCGAGCATCGTCGCGATGAACGTGACCCAGCGCGCGACGATCCATTCCATCGTGCCGTGCGGTCAGCGCTTCGCGGCGCCGCTGCCCACATCGAACGGGATGATGCCGTTCAGCACATGCCCGTCGCGCGCCATCGTGCGCCATGCAATCTCGTAATGACCTGGGGCGAGTGTCACGCCGACGGGTACCACGATTGGCGCACTGTCAGCCGCAGCGCGCGCAAGCGGGGCGAGCGTACGTTGGACCGCACTCGCGCCGGACCCGCTGCGCAGCTTCACCGACGTCACCGTGAGCTCAGGCCGCTGCGTGAACCAGAGCTTCAGGTCCTTCGGCGGTATGCGCAGTACGGAGTTCGCTGCCGGCTCGCTGCGGCTCAGCTTCATGTGCATCATCGCTGCGCCCGCAATCGCGGGCACGGCGGCCAGCAGCGCAAGCGTCACGGCTCGGCGAGCGAGCGGGCGCACGCCGTCACGTACGAAAGCGCCGCCGCTGCGCACGTTCACTGGCCCAGCACCAGCGCAAAGACCAGCGGTGCCACGATTGACGCATCGCTTTCGATCATGAATTTCGGCGTGTCCACGCCAAGCTTGCCCCACGTGATCTTTTCGTTCGGCACGGCGCCGGAGTACGAGCCGTAGCTGGTGGTGCTGTCGCTGATCTGGCAGAAGTAACCCCACAGCGGAATCTCGTCGCGCTGCAGATCCTGGTGCAGCATCGGCACCACGCAGATCGGGAAGTCACCAGCAATGCCTCCGCCGATCTGGAAAAAGCCCATCGACGAGTCTTTCGTCACATCCGTATACCACTCGGCCAGGAACATCATGTATTCGATGCCCGTCTTCACGGTGTGCACGTTTTTCACGTCACCGCTGATGACGTGACCCGCGAACATGTTCGCCAGCGTCGCGTCTTCCCAGCCCGGCACGATGATCGGCAGGTTCGCTTCGGCGGCCGCGAGCAGCCACGAGTTCTTCGGGTCGATCTGGTAGCTGTCCTTCAGCTTGCCCGAGAGCAGGATCTTGTACATGAACTCGTGCGGGAAATAGCGCTCACCTGCCGTGTCGGCGGCGATCCACTCCTCCAGCACCACGCTCTCGATGCGGCGCATGGCTTCCATCTCGGGAATGCACGTATCGGTCACGCGATTCATGTGACGATCCAGCAGGTCCTGCTCCTGCGCCGGCGTCAGGTCGCGCCAGTTCGGGATGCGCTCGTAGAAGTCGTGGGCCACGAGGTTGAAGACATCCTCCTCGAGGTTGGCGCCAGTGCAGCTGATGCCGTGAATCTTGCCCTGCCGGATCATCTCCGCGAGTGACACGCCCAGCTCTGCCGTGCTCATGGCGCCGGCAATGGTCACGAACATCTTGCCACCGTGGGCAAGGTGCGTCGTGTATCCATCGGCCGCCTCGACGAGCGCCGCTGCGTTGAAGTGACGGAAATTGTGGCGCAGGAAGGCCGAAACCGGACCGGCAGTCGGTGTTGTCATGGGCAGGGCAGTCGGCGCCGGACATGGCGCACGGGTGTCGAGGAAGGGTAGGAGAGCCGGAAGATAGCCGGTTCCCGTCATCACCCCACGCGTACCCCCGCGGCAAGTTGCCGGTCCTGCCCGATCGCAACGGTTGGCGTACGCGTCGTGATTCGTCGGGTGTCAGACCGGAACGACCTGGCTGATCACGGCGACGAAATGGCAGATGCTGCCCGCGAGCACGAACAGGTGCCACACGGCATGCGAATAGCGCAGGCGCTCGTTGTGGTAGAACGCCGTGCCCGCCGTGTACGCCACGCCCCCCACCAGCAGCCAGACGAGCGACGACACCGGAATCTTCTCGATCATCGGCCGGATGGCGAACACCGCCATCCATCCCATGCCGATGTAGACGAAGGTCGAGAACAGCTTGAACCGACCGGTGAAGAAAAGCTTGAACACCACGCCGATCACCGCCAGTCCCCACGCGACACCGAACAGCCACCAGCCGACCGCACCGCGCAGCCCGACCAGCGCGAAGGGCGTGTACGTGCCAGCGATCAACATGTAGATCGCGCAATGATCGCAGACCTTCAGCCGACGCTTGGCCGCCGCGGACGGAATGGCGTGATACAGCGTGGACGATGTGTAAAGCAGCAGCAGTGACGCGCAGAACACGACGGCGCTGATCATCTGCATGCGCGTGCCGTGCAGCGTGGCGAGCGTCACCAGCACCGCACCGGCCGCTGCACTGGCCAGCGCTCCGATACCGTGCGTGATCGCGTTCGCGATCTCCTCGCGATGTATCGCTTCCGCTGTTGCTGCCATGACGCCGCCGGTCTGATAATGAAGATAAGAATCTAGCGAATGCACCGCGCCCTTTACTGCACCACGTAGGTGACCTGACCGCCAGAGGCATGCGCCGAGCAGAAGCCGCCGTAGGCACCGGGAAGCGGGACACTGAAGTTGCGCACGGAACCCGCAGCGGCACCAAAGATCCCGAGTGTCTGGTACGTCGTGTCGCGATTGTCGATCCGCACGCGCGTGTTGCGGCCTGTGGCGGCAATGAACACGGTCTCGGGCAACGCCGTGGTCCGCCCCCACCGGTCCACCACCAGCCCGCGTCCGCCCAATTCCACGCGCAGAGTCACGGCCGGGTGGGGCCAGGCCCACCAGGTGCCGAACGCCGTCAGCACCAGTACCGCGAACGGCGTCAGCACGCGTCGCACCTGCTCACTCACGAACGGCCACGCGCAATGTGTCCACCCGATCCTTCTGAAGCCGGAGTCGCACCACCACCGTGTCACCAACGCGCAGCGCCGTGTGCAGGTTGGTTGCCATCACATGCAGTCCGCGCTCCTGAAACGCCACCGAGTCACCGGGCATCACGACCACGGAATCCTGCATCACCATCGCGGCCATGCCGTTCGTGTCACTGGAGCGATGGATCGAGACCCCACCTGCAACGTCGATCTCCACGCCATGCAGCACCAGCGTGTCGGGCGACGGGTTGCGCAACATGAAATACACGGCCGATACGGCACCCTGTTCGGCGGCGCGCATGTGCGGCTCCAGCCGCAGGGCAACGGCAGGCACGGCTTTCGCACCGCAACCGGCTGCTGGAACCAGCAGCATCGCGAGTGCTGCAGCACCGCACGCCTGCGTCCACGCATGTGAACCAGCCCTGCGACAGCGTGCGATCACAGCAGCTCCCTGATGTCGGCGGCCACCTGGGCCGGTGTGAGTTCTGCGCGGTGCAAGAGTCGAAGCTGGCCGGCTCGGTCCACGACGAACACCTGCGATGGATGGCTGACGGTGTAGACCATGTTCGTGTCACCGGGAATGCCGTCGCGATAACTCGCCAGCTTCCAGGTAGAAAGCATCGCGTCGATCTGCGGTCGTGTGCCGGTGAGTCCCACGATGCGCGGCAAGAATCGCGCGGCATATCGTTGTGTCGCTGCCGGTGTGTCACGCTCCGGGTCCACGCTCACGAATACGAACCGCACGTCGTCGGCCTTCCGTCCCAGCAGGTCCGCGGCGCGCCGCCAGTCGAGCAGCGTGGTGGGGCAGATGTCGGGGCAGTGCGTGTAGCCAAAGAACACCAGCACCACCTTGCCCCGCTCGTCTGCGAGGTCGAATCGTGCGCCGCCCGAATCGGCCAACTGGAGCAGCGGTGCGCGCTCGGGCGGGTCCAGCGACACGCCGTTGAACGAGGGACCCGCGCACGCAGTCAGCAGCAGGCCGGCGAGACCGGCGATCGACAGTCGCATACGAGGGAACCTAGCCGCCGCCGGAATCAGCTCGCGGTCGGCGTCGATTCTCGTTATCATATCATTCTCAATAACAGGACCCGCCCCGGCGTTCCTGCGAAATAGTTGACGCCACCGCAAGCTGCAGACGCAGAGGACGCCGATGGAACGGAATACCAGGCAGCGCGGCGCAATCCGCCGCGTTTTCGCCGCCCTGCATCGCCCGCTGTCGCCCGCCGAGGTGCTCGATGCCGCCAAGTCCGAAGTGCCGAGCATGGGGATCGCGACCGTCTATCGCACTATCAAGACGCTGGTGGACGAGGGCGAGATCAAAAGCATCGACATCCCCGGCGAGGCGCCGCGCTACGAAGTCGCCCACCTGGGACACCATCACCATTTTCATTGCCGCGCCTGCGACAAGGTGTTCGAGGTGGAGGGCTGTCCTGCCGACATTCTGAAGCTGGCGCCGGCCGGGTTCACGACCGAGGGCCACGAGGTCATGCTTTTCGGTCGCTGCACGACCTGCAAGGCGGCCTGACGGGCACGGCAAGCGGCCGTCGGAATTTCCTTCCCGCAGGCGGGCGTGGCGAGCTGCGCAGTACGGCACTGAACGTGCTGTGGTAAAGCGTGCGGGGCAGTTCGGCCTGCATCAGATCACCATACACACGTTCAGGACAAACGCATGCATAAAAAACTTCTCGGCCTCGTTGGCATTGCCGCATTCAGTGCAGTGACTGCCTCGCAATCCATCGCACAGGTCAGCAAGGGATACTCGGACGTCGGCTTCGTCGTGGGCCTGGGCAACATCGGAGGTGCCAACGCTTCGGTCGGCGGTCGCTACGAGAATGTCTTCAAGAACCTGCCGGATCTGGGCAACGGCATGCTGGGCTTCATGGTCAGTGCAGACATCTACAGCTTCGAAAGGGTACGCTTCATCCCCGTCGGCGCGACGATGAACTACCACTTCCGCATCGATCCGTCGAACAAGGTGGACCTGTTCCTCGGCGCCGGCCTTGGATTCCGCTCTGTCAACTGCAGCACCTACGCGAACAATGACTGCGGCTACACGAGTGGCCTCTACGTGATTGGCCGCGCCGGTGGTCGGTACTTCCTGAAGCCGAATCTGGCACTGTACGGCGATCTTGGCGCGGGTGCATCCACGGTCAACATTGGCCTGACGTTCAAGCTGAAGTAACCAATGCGTGGTGCGACCGCGCGCGGCACGTTCGACTCCTGCGATACAAAGATGTATTCGAATGATGGCGCAGCCGGTGCACCACGCACCGCTGCGCTATCGTCGTTCGCTTGCCCTTCATTGGTGGCACAACCAGCATGCGCGACGGGATAGCTGCGGCGCAGCAGGCCTTGTCGTTCGATAACACATTCACTGGATCTCGACGGCACCGGACGCACAACGACAAAGCGGGCGACGCCGAATCGGCATCGCCCGCTTTTCGTCACTGCAACACCGACTATCGGGCGTAGCGCTTCTTGAAGCGATCGACACGACCCTGCGTGTCGATCATGCGCTGCTGACCCGTGTAGAAGGGGTGCGAATGGCTGGTGATTTCCATTGTGATGACAGGATACGACTTG
>JACMPK010000053.1 GCA_014377535.1 Gemmatimonadaceae bacterium | reverse complement strand
ATCGTGCATCAGATCCATCGACCAGCAGTCGTTGATCGCGGTGGGGACCGCCAGCGGCTGTCCTGCACCTGCTCGTCACCAACGGCGGCTTCCGGCCGGACGGCACCTTCGTCACCTGGCCCGCCCACGACACCGCACGACTGACGGAGGCGTTCCGCCGCGCCGTGCTGCGGCTCTTCGTGCGCTTGGCGTTGTTCGACGAGGAGCAGGCCGTCGGGATGCTGGCGTGGCCGCACTCCGGGTTCCACTTGAATACCGCCCGTCTGGGTGCCCGAGGACGATCGCGCCTTCGCCACCCGGCTCGCGCGGTACTGCGCGCGGAATCCCGTCGCGCTCGAGCGGCTGACCTACGACCGAGCCGCCAAGGCGGTGACGTACCGGTCGGACCAGTCCGATGGGCCAACGGCCGGCACCGAGACCGGAGACCCGCTGGAGTTCCTGGCCCGGGTGCTGGTGCACATCCCCGACACGGGCCACGTCACCACGCGGGACTATGGCTGGTATGCCAACCGCCCCCGCGGCATGCGGGAGAAGGCGGCGCCCGAGGCCAGCCGCCGGTGGGCATACGCCCTACGGCAGCCCTGCTCCAGCAGATTTTCGAGGTCGACCCGCTCGCGTGTCCCACCTGCCACGGCCCAATGCGGGTCGTCGCGTTCATCACGCAGACGTCGGTGATCGACCAGATCCTCACCCACCTCCGCGCCCGCGGGGCCCACGCCGGCGCACGGAGTCCCCCATCGACCCGCGGTCCGTCAGAATCGGACGTCACGCGACGACGCGCCGCGCCCCACCGCGCCCGCTGAGCCTACCCCGACGCCCCGACCACGCACGGGGACGTTCGGCGTGAGCATCGGTCCCACCGGCACCTCCGATTCGGCCTCCGAGGGACTGGGCGCCGCCGGGCGCCCGCCGCGCAGACGACCCACGAGGCGCGTCCGAGGGGCGGAGGGCACGCCGCCGGGCGCCCGCCGGCCCTCGCGTGGTCGGCGGTCGCGCCGCCGGTTCACTGGAAACGCGACCGACCGAGATTGAGGTTCCTATCGCGCATCTTCCCCGCACCGACTGCGCGGAGCCATGAGACGCTGATCGGTCGTCGTGTGCTGATTGTCGATGACAACGCGTTGGTGCGGACGGCGTTACAACGCCAGTTGGAACAATGGGGCATGCAGGCGCAAGCCACCGCGTCCGCCGACGACGCGCTGGTGTGGCTTGAACGGGGCGATGCGTTCGATATCGCGCTGGTTGATCTGGCGATGCCGGTGTATTCCGGCCCCGAAGTGGCCACGGCCATTCGTCGTCACCGGTCGGCGCCGCAATTGCCGCTGGTGCTGCTGGCGTCATCGGGCGCGGAATCGGGCGCGACGGGCGATGTGGCGCGGCAGTATGACCCGCTGTTCCGCGCGCGGATCCAGAAGCCGCTCCGCACGCGTCAGCTCAAGAACGTGTTGATCGACGCGCTTTCACCAGTCGCGGCCCGCGTGCCAGTGTCGGTGACCGTCGCCGTCGCCGTCGCCGTCGCGTCGCCCGAAACGCCTGCCATGACCACGCGTGTTCTGGTGGCCGACGACAATCCCGTGAACCGGTTGCTGCTTCAAACCATGCTGCGCAAGCTCGGCTACACCGCCGTGTCCACCGCCGTCAATGGTGCGAAGACCTCGTGCACGCCCGTGCCGATGGCTTCTACGGGAAGCTGATGCTCACGCTCGCGAAGACCGATCTCCTCATCCTCGACGACTGGGGCCTCGCCCCCCTCGGCGACCGGGAACGGCGCGATCTGCTAGAACTGATCGAGGATCGCGTCGGGCGACGGGCCACGCTGATCACCAGTCAGCTGCCCGTCGAACACTGGCACGCCAGTATCGGGGACGCCACGTTTGGCGATGCCATCCTCGACCGGCTGGTCCACCACGCCCACCGGATCACCCTCACCGGCGGCTCCCTCCGCCGCCTCGCCACGCCCGATTCCCCCGACTCTCCCGCTGATTAACCCCGCGTCCGCGGCCCCACGTCACCCCTGATCGACATCGACCGAACTGGGTGATCGACATGGAGCGAAACGACTGATCGACTTGGACCGAAACGAGTGATCGGAATCACCGAAATACGCGTACATCGTCGAGGTGCTCCGCCATCCGCGACTTGGCGTAACAGTGGCGAGCGAGATTCAGGAGCTGCGTGCGCTGTACCCAGGCGAGTGCGCGCGTTTCAGCGAGTCGATCGCGTTGGCACGGGCAACGCCCGCGACACTGCGGGATGTCGCGGAGCAGCTGATCGAGGCCGGCCGGGCATTCGGGACCGTCGCAGGCGTCACCGCAGCGATCGAAGGGCGGTTTCGGCGACTGTTGGCAGAGACATAACTGTCTGCGTGATTCGCGTCGCTGTCGTGGTGGGATTCAGCCGCACCGCTGCGTTAAGCGAAGGCTTTGGACAACGGACAGATCAGGGACTGATCAGGACCGAACGCCGCCGAAATCCTCCAACCACCAGCTCAACCAAAACGGCTCAAAATCGGTCATTAGCGAGCCGCTTCGCGGCGGATCGTGGTTGCCTCGCGTTCGAACCAGGCGTCGACGTTTCTCATGACCCCGGGAACGCCGGAGTAATCACCCGAAGATGCCTCACCGTCATTCGATGAGGTTGCGGCTGCGCCCGGTGCAACGCCATCAGCATCGACGGCGGTAGGTGCAGACGATGTCGGGAAGGTGATGCGCTTCGATCCTTCGTTGTCAAACATGGAATTGGCGGGAGAGCGGGTGCATGGCGCGGGGTGAGCCGTCGCGCAGGACGTACTGCAGCGTGTGTGGTTTCATCGTTGCTTATGTCACTCGCACACGATTGCCTGCTCCTTGCGAAGCGCGTCGAGGGCGACCCGATGTTCGGGACTGACATACATCGTCTGGTGACCTGGCATCCTGCCGTGACAGGTCATGCAGAGTGTATGCAGGTTCTCCGGCCGCGAATCCGTCTTGATGCCGTTGACGTGATGAGTATGCAGCAATGCCTTCATCGCATGGCAGTGCACGCCACAGACTCGACAGGTCCAGTGTGCGCTCTCGCGTGCGATCCGTGAGATTGCCGCTCAGTCAGGTGGATACTCCTGCGGTGCTGCAGCTACCTCGCATACCAGCGTTGCAGCGCACTGCTCACGCAGTGGATATGCCTCGAAGAACTCGTCGAGCTTGAAGTCGGCACGGATTGCCTCCTTCCGGACAGCCGTCGCGTTCTGGTAGCCCTGATAGTCGATCGTGGCCTAGCACACGCGGCATCCGGCTTTTTGAGACGGCCACAGGAGCGCAGCCGAGCTGCATTCGCGCCTTGAGTTGTGCCGGAATTGCCGCGCCGGGCAGAGGTGTGCACTCACGGCACCGTCGAGCCGAGCCGTAGCATGCACAATTGACCCGAAGGTCTGTGAGTGTGTCCGACACCGCATGCCTGATAGTCGGCAATCTCACACCATTGCGCGGCCGGATTCCTGGCCTCGGTGCGGCAGCTCAGGTACCGATCGCCGAGCATCGTGGATACACGAAGCGCAGCGACATGAGCATCGTCGTGCATGACATTGCGTTCCGGAGGGCGACACACCGTGGCAAACTGATCCACAAGTTCAGCCGGACTCATGCAGCGGTGGTTTCGCCTCAAGCGCTCACACTGCCGGACAGTTCTGGAAGAATGACGCCATGCATTCCCAAGTTCGCTGCCAGCGTCCCGTTCATCGAATCGGACTCTAGTATGCGCGGCATGATTCCATCGTCCGCCAAAACGCGATGACGAGCGTCATCGACATGTGAGCCGTATGTTGCAGGTATGGCTTATCGCAACATCTGTCGAAGCGTCGAGCCCGCGTCATGCGTAGCGTCGTCACTGTGCGCCACCCGCCGAGTTCTGTATTACCTGACGAAGGAGCGCTTCTGCAACCGACGCCCCTGAACGCTGATCTTGTCGCACAGGATCTGCTCGCGTCGATCGGCCTGTCGACGGCAAGCACGACTGGCGCCATTTCGAACTCGCAACCGATCGCTCCGCTCGTCGTAAACGCGTGGCATGTCATGGGCGTGGCACTCGTGCAATGGTGCGGGCCATTCGCGTATTACGCGGTGCTGGCGAGAGCGGTGAGGCTGGCACAGGTCGCCGTCCCCGCCGTGGAACAGCTGCGTGTCCTGGCTCCGCCCGCCGTCACGCTCGAAGGGTTTGAAGATATCGAAGCCACGCATGGCGACGCACTGCTGCTGGCCGGTGTGCACGCGCTCCTTGCGGCGGTGATCACCATCCTCGACCGCGTGATTGGCGAGGAATTGGCAATCAGAGTGGTCTCCGATGCGCTCCGTCCGCTTCTTGCAGATGGTTTTGTCACGTCCACACGAACGGATACTGAATTGTGACTGACCCTCGCCCCGTCAATGCATCAACCGCGCAGCGCATGACCACACGCAACAAAAGAGTGTTTCGGCGACTCAGCACTGGTGTTCGCGGGCTCGATCCGGTGCTGGGTGGCGGTATCCCTGATCTTTCGTTCAACGTGATCGCTGGCGAGCCGGGCTCAGGCAAGACCACACTCGCGCTGCAAATGCTGTTCGCCAACTCGACGCCAGAGCGTCCTGGTGTGTTGTTCACAGTGCTCGGCGAGCCGACGCTGAAGATGGTCCGCTATCAACAGCAGTTCGATTTTTTCGATCCGAGCCGCATCGGAGTCGACGTGCACCTGTTCAACTTGAGCGGCGAGGCGGCAAGCGGGAATCTGGATCTGGTCCGCGAGCGTATCATGGCAGATGTGGCGCGGGTAAACGCAGGCATCGTGGTCGTGGACTCGTTCCGGACAATCGGTCACCGACCGGATACGAGCGAAGCGCTGCACGCGTCGGCTCTCGACGAATTCGTGCAGCGGCTCGGCCTCGAACTGACGAGTTATGACGCGACGACATTCCTGATCGCGGAGTATTCGCCGCACGATCAGCGGCACCCGGTGTTCACCGTCGCTGACGGGATCATCTGGCTGAGCCAGGTCGCCGACCGCAACTCGGTCGTGCGCAAGCTGCAGGTGATCAAGGTGCGGGGACAGGGCTTCATGCCTGGATTTCACACGCTCCGCATATCCGATAGTGGCATCGAGGTCTTTCCGCGCATTCCGGAGCAGCAGGCGGACCGCAAGCCCGCTTCTCCGCGCCGCCTCGGCACGGGAGTTCCGGGTCTCGATGACATGCTCGGTGGTGGTATCCCCGCCGGCGACGCGGTGATGATCGCCGGGCCGACAGGCTCGGGGAAGACAACGTTTGCGACGCAGTTCGTCGCGGAAGGCATTCGCGCCGGCGACAGTGTCGTCGTCGCGGTTTTCGAGGAGTATCCTGAACGATACATCGAGCACGCACGAGCACGCGGAGTCGATTTCCAAAGCATGATTGCTGCCGACCGCCTGAAAGTGATCTACCTGCGTCCGCTCGATCTGTCGGTCGACGAGACGCTGGCCGAGATCCTGCACAGTGTGTCGGATATTGGTGCGTCGCGAGTGGTGATCGATTCCATGTCAGGGTTCGAGATTGCATTGGCGCCCACGTTCCGCGAAGATTTCCGCGAATCGTTGTACCGACTCGTTGGCGCACTGACCGCGGTGGGTGTCACCGTGCTCATGACGAACGAAGTGGCTGGGGCGGGCCCGGCGGGTGCCATGAACTTCGCCGGCGAGCGTGTCTATTTCCTGACGGACGACATCATCATCCAGCGCCATATCGAACTGGAAGGTCAGCTGCGCACCGTGGTCGCTGTGATCAAGATGCGCGGCGGCTCGCGCAGTCACGACTTTCGCGAATACACAATCACGTCTGATGGCGCCGTGATCGGTGATACGCTTCAACAGTATCAGAATATTCTGACGGGTTTCCCCGAGCTGCGCATTGCAAAATCGGCCGAGGATCCGGATGTACGTGCCTAGCCACACGCCACTGCCCCAGTCCGCGAGTGATCGCGCTGATGGGCACGGGAGTGCTCGTTCGTCAGCGCGTTCGGCTGATGACAGGCATGGCACGGGGATGCATTCGCAAACGGCGGCAGCAATGGCGCTCTTCAAGTGCGAGCCCGGTGCGATAAACGGGGCATCGGACTTCGTGTGCACGTTTGCCAATGCCGGCGCGGCACGGCTGTTCGGGCGGCACGGCGGCGACATGGCGGGATTGTCAGTGCAGACGCTGGTGCCGCCTGTTTCTGTCGTCGGGTGCGTGGAAATCCTTCACCGCGTCGCTGCGCTCGGCGTGTCCGAGGAGCATGAACTGCCGGCGCTTTGCGCTGGCGAAGGCGTCTCGCTGCACTGGGACATTGCGCCGATGCCCGGCGGAGTGGCCATCGCCCTGACGGATCTGCACGGGCGCAGTAAAATGGATGTGACGATTGCGATGGTGCATGCAGAATCGGCTCGCGCGGATCGGCTCTCTGCACAGGTGCTCGCACAGGTGAGCGACGCGTATCTGCTGCTCGATCATGAACTGCGCGTCCTCACGACGAACCCTGCGGCTGATCGTGCTCTCGGCAAATCGGAGGCACTCGTCGATCGCACGTTGTGGAACGTGTCGCCGCCTGGCTGGGCAAAATCTCGTGTGAGCGCGAAGATCGAAGGCGTGCTGGTGGACCGCGCCGAGGCGCATCTGACGCTGCGCGCCCCGATCGGGCCGGCGGAAGGCGAAGGCGAAGGCGGACGGTCGCATGCATCCGACATCGATGTATATCCCGCGCCGGACGGCGGCGTTGCGATCTTCTGGCGCGACGTCACGGATCGCGTTGCACTCGAGGATTTCCAGCGCGAGTTTGCCGCGCACCTGACGTCGTGGAACCAACAGCTCCAGGCAGGTGCGGAGGAACAGCAACGTCTGCTGTCCGTTGCCGAAGCGATGCGCGCCGATGCGGAGTCTGCCAACAGGGTCAAGACCGAGTTTCTGGCCGTCATGAGTCACGAGCTCCGGACACCGCTGAATGCGATCGGCGGGTACACGGAGCTGCTGGAGCTTGGCCTTCGCGGCCCTGTCACGCCTGAGCAGCGAGAGGACCTTGGTCGCATCCAGCGCAACCAGCAGCATCTGCTTGGGCTCATCACCGCGCTGCTGAACTTCGCGCGATTGGATACAGGG
Source organism: Gemmatimonadaceae bacterium (assembly GCA_014377535.1). Lineage (GTDB taxonomy): Bacteria > Gemmatimonadota > Gemmatimonadetes > Gemmatimonadales > Gemmatimonadaceae > JACMLX01. Next base: position 490 of record JACMPK010000053.1, on the reverse strand, counting down.
CAGTTGGCGTACGACTACTCCGATGTGCCGGTCGCAGACGCGGTGCGCGCAGCGGTATCACTGATTCAGCCACTCGTCGATGCAAAGCAGCTGCAGCTGCGCGTGGACGAGTGCTCCCTCGACGTGCAGATGCGGACCGACGCCGAGAAGCTGCAACAGGTGTTGCTCAACCTGCTGTCGAATGCGATCAAGTTCACGAATGCAGGTGGTAAAATCAACGTTCACTGTGCACGAGTGAACGACATGGTGACGGTCGCAGTCTCCGACACCGGGGTCGGCATTCCGGAGCGGCACCTTGCGAGAATCTTCGAGCCGTTCGTGCAGGTCGATGTCGGGTTGTCGCGCACTGTGGGCGGTGTGGGGCTTGGCCTGTCCATCTCGGCCAACCTGGCACGCGCGCTGGGGGGAAGCTTGCGCGTCGAGAGTATCGAGGGGCGTGGGAGTACGTTCACGTTGTCCCTTCCGGTAATCGAGCGCCCATAGCACGCGT
>JACMPK010000052.1 GCA_014377535.1 Gemmatimonadaceae bacterium | reverse complement strand
TCGTGGAGACCGACGCGAGTCGTACCTGCAGCAGCCGTCGCTCCGGCTCCGATCGAGTCATTGCAAGCGTGTGCACGAACCAGTCTCGACTTCTGGATTACGGAGCGCGCGTCGACAGAGTTCGGCACGCGTCGCATGTGTGAATTGATACTGCACGAGCTCGCCGCGTGCGAACAGCTGATGGACACTTGCGATGCCGGCATCTGTGCCGTCACAGACGTTGCCGCTTTTACGGCACGAATGAGCTTTGCGGCCTCAAGCAGACCGGACCGGAACGATCATGTCGCGACGGCTCGGCACGGCATACAAGATTCACGCGTCGCGGATCCTGGCTTTTTTACGCACGAGGCGCTGTGCGATCGCGGAGGGCGACTTGAGAGGCCTCGGTGGTGAGTCCGCACACATTGCGCAGCGCGAGCGCGATCTGCGCATCGGTGAGAGCGCCGGATGACAGCAGGTGAGGGATGAGGCGCAGCTAGTCGTTGATGATGGTGTCGTGGACGAGCGCGGGCGTCAGTGCCACTTCTGAATCTGCCGCGAGTTCTGCAAGGTGTTTTCTGACCAGCCCATCACGGGACGCAGTGGAGCGAGCTTTGCGCCGCCCAGGGGCGATGCTGCGAGAGCGTCCGGCCAAGAGGAGGGAGCTGCGTGGATTGGCTGGTCCGGTTTGGGCCGGCCACCGCTTACCGCAGCGGCGAAAGCGTGCTGCAGCGTTTCCGCGGCGATGTTTAAATCACCCGGATTCGGATGAGGGTGGCGAGCACGCGACGCAATTCTGCGTGATATCGCGATATTTCGCTCTAATCAGATCGCGTGTGCGAGCTCAACTGATTTCAGTCGAGGGCGCCCTTACCTCGACGCTGCCGGTACGTGCCGACGACATGCGCGCGGCCATCTGAATGGCCTCGTTGAGGTGACGGTGCTCGATCAGGACGAAGCCACCGAACTGTTCCTTGACTTCGATAAACGCTCGTCGATGGCGGACAGACTGTTGTGGCGGACTCGCACAGTTGTGGCCCGTGTGCACCGGTCGCAACCCTTCGCCCACAACCAATGCCTTTGGCAATGATGTCGTCCGTGACCCTGCTGGTCGCCCATGAATGCGCTTCTCTCATCGGCTGGCATTTTAGCCCGCGTGGATCCAGCGTCATGTCTCAACCAGAAATACGTCATTGGTCAAACTTTTGGCGGACGATGGGAGCGGGGCGGGCAGCAGCCGGGGAGGAAAAATTGACGTCGACCCGGGCGGACTCGAGCCTTGACTGTTGCAGCGGGGGAGCGGGGTGCTGCCGGCGGGGTTGCCTGGAGCTCATGCCTGAGCGTCTACCACCTGAACTTGCTGTTGGTCGCCGCGTTTGAACCAGGGCAACAAGACGGCAACGCTCTGCCCCGCGGTGGGTTGTGCGAGCGCCAGACCTCTCAAAAAATGCCGCTTCAGCTCGTTTCACGGCGTGGCCGCAGTCCCCGTCCATTGGCGAACGCAAACGTGGCCCAGCGCTTGCTGTATGGTGACGTGCAACAGTGGCGCCGCTCCATCATGCGTTGCTCGAGTCGCAGTCGGTCTCACCTGTCGCACGTGAGTAAGAACGTCCCGCAGGTCGTGGTACAAACACTCTTGGAGAGAAGAACAAACATGCATTTCACCAACCCCGCTCGCGTTGTTCGTCGTCTTGCCCTCGCGGCGCTGTTTGTCGCAGGATCCGCAGGCACGGCAGCGGCACAGCCTTCGGCCCTGGACTTTCAGGGTCAGAACCAGATTGTTACCGTGCGCTTCCTTGGCTCTGAAGCCGCGGATCGTAGCCTCCTGTCGTACCAGATCGGCACCACGTTCAACCCGGGCGGCGCCTTCACGGCGTTGTTCATCAACAACGGTTTGGGCGCTACGCCTCCGGGCACGCAGACCATCATCGGCAACGTCGCTGCCAACCAGTTCGTGTTCTTCCGCCTGATCAATGACACGCAGAGCATCGCACAGGGCGCGACGAACTTCACGTTTTACAGTGGCGCAGCCTCGCGCAACACGGACAACCGCCTGCATGTGTCGTTGGCCGCAGGCTCGGGCACGATCGCAGCTGGTGGTGGCACGTACACGCAGGCTTTCAACTTCGAAGACCGCTCGGGTACGATCACCCCCCTTGCAGACTTCGATTACAACGATCTTCGTTTCGAAATCTCCAACACGAGCGTCGTTCCTGAGCCCAGCACCTACGCGCTGATGGGCACTGGTCTGATGGGTCTGGTCGCCATGGCACGTCGTCGTCGTATCAACAGCTGAATCGCACCCTGCGAGTGCGTCTTCAGGACGCACTCGCACGATGTAAGGGACGGGATCGCCAGTAACTGGTGGTCCCGTTCTTTTTTTACCGCCGCCTGCGGAAGGACGCCGACTCTCTCGAGCAACACAGTGTTGCGCGGATGCATCACTTCTTTCGGCAGCCGCCTCCCCTCATGTGACGAACGATGGTCTGGCAGGCAGGCTTGTCAGTCACGGAATGAGCGGCCATCGTAAAAGTTTGATCACCCGCAAGTGGCACGGCGTCGGCGACGGGCACCCTCGCGATGCGGAGACGGATTCACACCCTCGCGACCAACGCCCGACCCCGGCGACTCCCACCCCGCCACGGCGGCGACCCGCACTTCCTCGGACGAAAACGCGCTATCGCCGGATGGATTGCCGCCGAGGCCCTGGCCGGCTGCGCTCCGGACCCCACCGGGCCGCTACAGGTACCGTCAGCCATCCGCTCTTCGACTGTGCGACCGCGATGAATGGCGTCACGCCTGTCTGGTTCGACAGCACAACGGCGTTCTCGACAGCAATGCGCCGCCCGTGCGTGATCCCACCGCCACGACGTCCGGCTCGACGGCGCAAGGCATGCTGGAAATGTCACCGGCTATACACGGTGTGACGGTTCACACGCTGTGAGCACAAGCTTGCGCAACGATCCCGCAACTTCGATTGACCACGGGATGCGTGCAATCGTAGCTTCGCAGCACGACCGGCACTGTTGCCGCGCTCACCCGTTTTCAGGATTACTGATGCGCGCCGTCGTTGTGCTGCACTCGCGCCAGCCGCCCTGCCTGTCCCGCGTCGCGCTGCTGGCGATGCTCACCCTCGCGGCCTGCGCCGCCGAT
>JACMPK010000051.1 GCA_014377535.1 Gemmatimonadaceae bacterium | reverse complement strand
CGTGGGAGCGGAGCGGGTGGGTGCACCTGTACGGCGTGGCGACGACGGGTGGGCAGCCGGTCGAGCTCACGCCCGGTCGGGGCGAGGTGGAGTTCGTGGCGCCGACGCGGGATAACTCGGGCATGATCTACAACACGAACATCGGCGACATCGATCGTCGTCACGTGATGCGAGTCGCCGCTGACGGACGCAGCGTACCAATCGCGCATGGCACCGGCCAGCACATTGCGTGGAATGCAGTGGAGTCCAGCAAAGGCTCGGTGTTCGCGCTGGTGAGTGATGCGCGCATGCCGGCGCACGCCGCGATGACGGAGACGAGTGGCGGCACGAGCAGCTGGCGCGCACTGGCGCCCGAGACCATGCCGGCCGACTTCCCCGCGTCGTCGCTCGTGGTGCCGACAGCGGTGACGTTCACGGCGTCGGATGCGATCACGTCGTACGGACAGGTCTTCCTGCCACCGAACGTGAACGACGGCAAGCGGCACCCGGCGTTGATATTTTTGCATGGCGGCTCGCGGCGGCAGATGCTGCTGGGCTGGAATTATGGCGCGTATTATCACCACGCCTATGCCATGAACCAGGCACTCGCCTTGCGCGGCTACATCGTGGTGTCGCTCAACTATCGCAGCGGCATCGGCTACGGCCTGGAGTTCCGCGAAGCGCTGCGCCAGGGCGCGACGGGCGGCAGCGAGTATCGCGACGTGGTTGCCGCGGCCAAGTGGCTCGGCGCGCGCACCGATGTCGACGCCGCGCGCATCGGGCTCTGGGGCGGATCGTATGGCGGCTACCTCACCGCGATGGGACTAACGCGCAATCCGGAGCTGTTCAAGGCCGGCGTGGACATCCACGGCGTGCACGACTGGAATGTGGGCATCCGCACCTTCGTGCCGGACTACGACGTGTACGCGGACCCTGTCGCCACACAGCTCGCCTTCACGTCGTCACCCCTGTCACGCGTGACCAGCTGGCGCGCACCCGTGCTGCTGATCCACGGCGACGACGATCGCAACGTGCGCTTCATCGAGACACTCACGCTCATCCGGCACCTGCGCCAGCAGAATGTGCCCGTCGAGCAGATCGTGTTTCCGGACGAGGTGCACGGATTCCTGCGACACGACTCGTGGATGCGGGCGTTCGAAGGCGCGATCGACTTCTTCAGGCGACGATTGTAGCGGGCGGCGTGCACGCACCAGCCGCGTCCACACCATTATCGTGCACATTGTCCGGCGCTCAGGAACAGTCCACGAGTTCGGCGCGTCTAATCGGATGTGTTCGGTTACCGACATTCATAGCGGAGAGGTCAGGATGACGGCAGAAGATGTGACGTGCGGTGGCTGTTCGCTGGTGACGCGGCGCGGATTCGTGTCGCAGGCCACCCTTGCCGCAGTTGCGGCGGTGCTGGCGGGCTGCGGCGGCGGTGGCGATGGCGGTGGCAGCACGGGACCAGTGGTGACCACTCCGCCCCGACCTCCGCAGATTCCGACGCCGCTGGTCGTCACGCTGGCGAATTTCCCGGTGCTGGCGAACGTGGGCGGCGCAGCACGCGTCAGCAGCCAGCCGCTCATTGCGCTCGCGAGGACGTCAGCGGGAATCGTCGGGTATTCGCTCGACTGCACGCACGCCGGCTCCCCGGTCGACATCCGTTCCAATTTTACCCTGAAATGCCCGAATCATGGGGCTGAATTTGCCTTTGATGGCACATGGACTGGCGGCGAGCAGCGAACCACCAGCCTGCTCCGCGTCACGGTGACCCCGAATGCCTCTGGTACGTTGGTCACGATCGGGTAGCCGACGACCTCCAGCATCGGTCGTCCCGATCATCCCCACCCGCCTGCGCGTCGTGCACAGGCATCTGCGAAGCCGGTCTTGACAGAACGAACGGCAGACAGCATGCTGCTGTGCATGAATGACTCGGTTCGCGCGCGCTTTACCAGCTATCGTTACGTTGGCCGCTTCGCGGACCAAGGTGGCAGAGCGCGCGCGTAACACCGCACCGACTGTCCACCGAGGCCCGCAGCGATGCGGGCCTTTCGCGTGTCTGCGAAGCCCGCTGCTGCAGAGCCTCCACACCACGCCAGATGGCACGGGAGCCCCGCCAATGCAGACCACGAGCAACCAGACCGACCGCACCCCCGACCGCACCCCCGACCGCGACCGCGAACAGCAGCGCGCGTCCGACCGGGTGGATACGCTGCGCGCCTCGATCGACCGGATCGACGAGATGCTGATCTCGCTCGTCGGAGAACGGCAGCGCCTGGCCCGTGCGGTCGGTGTCGCCAAGCGTACTGCCTGCCTGCCGCCGGTGGACAGCGCGCGCGAGTCGGACGTGATCCAGCGCATCGCCGGACTTGCGAGCGATCATGGCGTGAGCGATCACGAGGCGCGCCTGCTGGCGGACCAGTTGATCCGGCTGGCGCGCACGACGCAGGGGCTGCCGATGGTGAGCCGCGGCGGAGCGGCGGCGTGATCGCGACGCCCTGAATCGCTAACGACTGGTGATCGTGCGCTGCCGAGAGGAGGCGGTGCGAATGTCGGCGCTCGTCTTCAGAGGCTCACGGCACCGCCGCCTCGTGAATCAGCCTAATCGACGCGTCCTTCACCACCTGTACCCTTTGATGTTCGTCGGAAACAGCGCTGCCGCACGGCGCTTGACGGTGTCGTAGAGCAGCCGCACTGACGGCGCTGCGCGCAGGTAGTCGCGGAAGAGAGCGCCACCTGCTGGTTGTGTGCGCCCTCCTGCCGGATGTGCGCGTGCGTACGTTCCACTCGCGAAAAGCTGAGGGCGACATTCACCGCGTCTGGAGGGCTCCGGGCAGCCCGATTCACGAAATGTAGTGCAGCAGCGTACTCTCTCCAGACCATCTGCACCGTCGCTGCCCTCACCGCCCTGCGCATGACCTCACGCCGCGATTTCGTCGCCACGACCGCCCTCGCCGCCGGTGCACTCGCCGTCGGCCGCCCGCGCGATGCCGCGGCCCACTCGCGCCTCGTGCCGCATGTGCAGGACCGAATGGACGCGCCCACTCGCGACCTGCTCCTGCTGGCGCTGGACACCGCGAAGCGCGCCGGCGCCAGCTACGCCGACGCACGCATCCAGCGGGTGCAGCGGAACGCGGTCTTCACGCGCGAACGGCAGATCCTGGACGTGATCGACAGCGACACGATGGGCTGCGGCATCCGCGCCCTGGTAGACGGCTGCTGGGGCTTCGCCGCCACGCCGCGCCTGACACCCGACGGCATTCAGCGCGCTGCCACCGAAGCGGTCGCCACGGCCAAGGCCAACCGCGTCGCCCGCGACCGGCCCGTGGAGCTGGCGCCGAACACCGCCCACCCTGACGCGACCTGGTCCAGCGGGTTCACCATCGATCCGTTCGGCATCTCGATCGAGGAGAAGACGACGCTCGCGCTCGCAGCCAACGCCGCCGCGCTCTCGGTGGCCGGCGTGCGATTCGTGAGCACGCAATTGCAGTTCGTGAAGGAGGAACGCAACTACGCCAACACCGATGGCTCGATCATCGCGCAGACGTTGGTCCGCACCTACACGCCGATGGCGATCACCGCCGTCAGCGCCGATCGCAGCGACTTCGCGATCCGCGACGCGGTCGTACAGCCCACGGGCCGCGGCTGGGAATCGGTGCTCGAGAACAACCTGGTCGTCAACGCGAAGAAGTGGGCCGAGGAGGCCGCGGAAAAGCTGACCGCGAAGTCGGTGGAGCCGGGTCGCTATGACCTGATCCTGCACCCGTCGAACCTGGGCCTCACGCTGCACGAATCGGTCGCGCATCCGACCGAGCTGGATCGCGCTTACGGGTACGAAGCGAATTACGCGGGCACCTCGTTCGTCGCGCCACCGGAGAAGGTCCTCGGCGCGCTCAAGTTCGGCTCGCCGTTGATGAACATCTACGGCGATCGTTCGCAGGCCGGCGGCTGCGCCACCATCGGCTATGACGATGACGGCGTGAAGCCCGACCAGTTCGACATCATCACGAACGGCGTGATGGTGGATTATCAGACCACGCGCGAGCAGGCGATGTGGCTGGACTGGTGGTACAGGAAGCGCAACCTGCCGACGCGCAGTCACGGCTGCTCGTACGCCGACTCGTGGAGCAGCGTGCAGTTCCAGCGCATGCCGAACGTGTCGATCAAGCCGGGCGCAAAGGAACAGGGCTGGAACGAGATGATCGCGGCGACCGACAAGGGCATCGCCATCATGGGTCGTGGATCGTACTCCATTGACCAGCAGCGCTACAACGGACAGTTCGGCGGCGCGATCTTCTACGAGGTGCGTGGCGGCAAGATCACCGGCCAGCTGAAGGACGTGGCATACCAGTTCCGCACCACCGAATTCTGGGCCGCGCTCGACATGATCGGTGGGCCGAAGAGCTACGAGTTGTACGCCACCTTCTCCGACGGCAAGGGACAGCCGGGCCAGGCGAACGCCGTCACGCACGGCTGTGTCCCCACACGCCACAAGCAGGTCAACGTCATCAACACTGGGCGCAAGGCATGAGCATGATTTTCGACCCGCGCGCCCCGCGCTCGCTGTTCGCCGACGACGTCGTGATCTCCCGTGCCGAGGCGCAGCGGGTGATCGAGAGTGTGGTGAAGCGCTCGCGCGCCGACGCGGTACAGGCGGTCATCCGCTCGTCGCGCACCCGCAACGTGCGCTTCGCGGCCAACCAGCTCTCGACGGCCGGCGTGGTGGAAGACACGACCCTCGTCGTGATGTCGATCATCGGCCGCAAGCACGCCGCCGTCACCACCAACGACCTCTCGCCCGAGAGCATCGAGCGCACCGTGCGGAAGGCCGAGGCGATTGCGCGGCTCTCACCGGATGACGCGGAGATGCTGCCGGTGCTGGGTCAGCAGAACCTCGCCGACCTAGGCGCCGCATGGGACGACGCGACGGCTAATCTCGAGGCCAGTGCCGTCACCGCCGCAGCCAACACGGCACTCGCGCCCGCACGGAAGGGCACGACACTCACGGTTGCCGGATTTCTGGTGACGGGCGCCGATGCAATCGCGATCGGCACCAGCGCGGGTCTCTTCGCGTACCACCGCGGCACCAATGCGAATTTCACGCTGACCGTGCGCACGGTTGACGGCACGGGCTCGGGCTGGGCCGGCGAGGATGCGCCGGCGTGGGGCGCGCTCGACTTCGCACGCGTCAGTGCGCACGCGATCGAGAAGGCGGAACGCTCGCGCAATCCGGTCGCGATCGAGCCGGGACGCTACACCGTGATTCTCGAACCGCAGGCGGTGGGCGACCTGGTGGGATTGATGCCGCGCTACTTCAACGCGCGCAGCGCCGATGAAGGCCGCTCACCGTTCGCGAAGACCGGCGGCGGCAACAAGCTGGGCGAGATGATCGTGAACGCGATGATCACGCTCTCCAGCGAGCCGGCCAACCCGCTGGTTCTCGCGCAGCCGTTCGACGGCGACGGCATGCCGCTGACGAAGCAGTCGTGGATCTCCAACGGCGCGCTGAGCGCGATGCTGGTGCCGCGCGCGTGGGCGGCCCGCCGGAACCTCGTCGCGACGGGCACCCCCAACAACCTCATTCTCGGCGGCGGCACCACGACGCGTGAGCAGATGATCGCGAACACGCAGCGCGGCGTCCTCGTCACCCGGCTCTGGTATCTCCGAGAAACCGACCCGCGCACCATGAGCTACACGGGCCTCACGCGCGACGGCACCTTCCTGATCGAGAACGGCAAGATCTCGAAGTCGATCAAGAACATGCGCTTCAACGAAAGCCCGTTGTTTTTGTTGAACAACGTCGAGTCGCTGGGGCCAGTCAGGCGCACGGCGTCGGATGGGCCAGGGACGCAGATCATGCCGGTGCTCAAGGCGCGGGACTTCAACTTCACGTCGCTCTCGGACGCGGTCTGACGCTTTCGTCCGTGACTACGAACTGCAACTCCCATCACACGGAGTCGCGGAGACACGGAGAGGAGCAACTGCAACGGCAACTCTTTTCACGCAGAGGAACGGAGCAACGAAGATTACAGGAGAAAAGCTGTAGGAACTCCGCTCGCGAGACGCTGTTCCAAAGACTTGTTGCAGTTCCTCTGCTGCGCTGCGCCTCTGCGTGAAAAGAGTTGCCGTTG
>JACMPK010000050.1 GCA_014377535.1 Gemmatimonadaceae bacterium | reverse complement strand
GCACGAGCTGCTGCTGGCCTCGGGCGCGAAGAAAGTCACCGACAATCCGGTGAACGACAATCCAGGCGGCGCCGTGCACCTGCTGGGCACCGCGCGCATGGGCAACGACCCGACGACGTCAGTCATCGACAAGTATCATCGAGCGCACGACGTGAAAAACCTCTTCATCGTGGACGGCAGCAGCTTCGTCACCAGCGGTCGCGGACAGCCGACCATGACGATCCAGGCGCTCGCATTCCGCGCGGCCGATCACATCGCGGACTTCGCGAGGAAGGGCGAGATCTGACGTCACTTCAGGCCGCGAACAACGCGCTACTCCACCGTCAGGCGTTCCACGCTGATCTCGAGCGTCTCGATCAGGGTCTGCGGATGCAGCGCATCGAAGTTCGCGACGTGCCATGCCGCCGCGCGCGCGTTCGTGAAGCGCCACGTCGTCACGACCGCTGAGCGATCTTCCGTCACCAGCTGCACGGTGACGGTGCGCTGTGCCTTCATGTCGCCGTTGCGCAGCTGGTTCCACCACTGGTACCAGTCCAGCGAACCAGCATAGCCGCGCCGCAGGATCAGGGGCGTGTATCGCGACTGCGCTGGCGCCTTGCGCGCATTGGTCACCTTTTCGCCACCTTCGCGGTACTCGAGCATGTCCACGCGCGCCTCGGGCAGGAGCACCTGCATCACGGCAGCACCCGGCCCCTCGGTCACGCCGTTGCCGAGGTCCACCAGAAAATTCATGCCGAGGTAGGGCGTGTCACGGATGATGGGCATGGGTCGCAGGGCAGGACGGTGAAGAACGCGGTGAAGAACGCGGAGATGCACGAGCGGACGAGCGTACAGTAGATCCGCGCGCAGGGTCAGGCCACCTGCGGCCCGAAAGGACACGCGGTCCACCGCGCCGGCTCCACTTTTTCGACAGGCGCGATCAGCGCGACCGGCTCATGCGCAACACGACCTGCCATTCCGCTGCCGTCACCGGCACCACCGAAAGCCGGCTGACCTTCAGCAGTGCCATCTCGCGTAGTTCGTCGCTCGCCTTGAGCTCGGGCAGCGTCACGGCGCGCGACAGCGGCTCCACCGCCCTCACGTCCACCATGAACCAGGTGGGCGTGGCGGCAACCGAGGCGGGATCGTAGTAGTCGTGCGACGGATCGAGTGCGGTGGAATCGGGATACCCTTCGCGCACGACCTCGCAGATACCGACGATGCCCGACGGCTCGGCGTTGCTGTGGTAGTAGAAGGCGAGATCGCCCGTCTTCATGCCATCGCGCAGGAAGTTGCGCGCACCGGTGTTGCGCACGCTGTCCCACTGGGTGGTCTGCTGTGGTGCGGCCTGCAGGTCCTGGAACGAGAAGACGTCGGGCTCCGATTTGATCAGCCAGTACCGCGTCTCGCCGGGAGCGCGCGGTGCAAAGACATGCGCCCACTTGCCCTGGTCGTAGGGCATGGATTGCGGGGGCTTCTTCGCGGCGGGCTTCTTCGCGGCCTTCGTCACCGCCGCCTTCGTCACCGCCGCCTTTTTCACCGCCATGCCGAGCCTCGCTGGGTGCTGGAGCTGTTCCGTCATCGCAGGGGAGAATACACGAACGGCAATGGCGTTGACGCAGCACGGCCTCATGCAGCACCGCCTGACGCGCAAAACAGCGTGAGGTCTATCGGGGCGCGACGCGACGATCGATCTGGCGCAGCCGCTGACGCTTACGGAAACTGCGCTCGCAGGGGCAGTTTCAGCCGCCGATCGGGGAGATGGGTGTCGTCGAGGGGCGGCGTGCTTCGAGTGCGGCCGTAATCTCGTCCAGCGTTGCCGGATCGTCGATGGTGGGCGGCATGGTCCAGGCCTCGCCATCGGCGATCGCGCGCATGGTGCGACGCAGCACCTTGCCCGAACGGGTCTTCGGCAGGCGGCTCACGACCAGTGCCTGCTTGAAGTTTGCGACCGGACCGACCTGCGCGCGCACCAGCTGCACGAGTTCACCGACGATGTCGGCAGCCGCGCGCATCACGCCGGCCTTCAGCACCACGAATCCCAGCGGCAGCTGCGTCTTGAGTGGGTCGCGTACACCGATCACGGCGCATTCGGCCACATCCGGATGACTCGCGAGCGCCTGTTCCATGGCGCCGGTGGACAGGTTGTGACCGGCCACGATGATGATGTCGTCCACGCGACCCATGATGAACAGGTAGCCATCCTCGTCGATGTAGCCGCCATCACCAGTCAGGTAGTAGCCGGGATAGCGGGTGAGGTAGGTCTCGATGAAGCGCGCGTCGTTCCGCCACAGCGTCGGCAGCGTGCCGGGTGGCAGCGGCAGGCGAATCGCGACGGCCCCTTCCCTGTTCGGCGGCATGGCGTGTCCCTCGTCGTCGAGGATGTCGACGACATAGCCCGGCACCGGCTTCGTCGGCGATCCTGGCTTTACCGGAAAGGCGCCAAGTCCCATGCAGTTCGCCGCAACGGGCCAGCCCGTCTCGGTCTGCCACCAGTGATCGATGACGGGCCGCTGCAACAGTGCACGCGCCCAGTGATACGTGTCCGGATCGAGTCGCTCGCCGGCGAGGAAAAGCGTGCGGAATCGCGAAAGATCGTATTTCGCGAACAGCGCGCCCGTGGGATCCTCGCGCTTGATCGCGCGGAACGCAGTGGGTGCAGTGAACAGCACGCGCACATCGTGCTGCTGGATCACGCGCCAAAACTCGCCCGCGTCAGGCGTGCCCACCGGCTTGCCCTCGTGCACCACCGTCGTGCAGCCCGCCAGCAGCGGCGCATACACGATGTACGAATGTCCCACGGCCCACCCGAAGTCACTCGCCGACCAGAACACCTCGCCCGCCTGCACGCCGTACACGTGCTGCATGGACCAGAGCAGCGCGACCGCATGCCCGCCATTGTCGCGCACCACGCCTTTCGGCATGCCGGTGGTGCCGGAGGTGTAGAGGATGTACAGCGGGTCCGTGGCCTGCAACGGCACGCAATCCACCGGCGCGGCCGTCGCGGCCACGACCTGCCAATCGAGATCGCGGCCCGGCGTCAGCTCGCAGCGATGCATGTCGCGCTGCAGCACTACGCAGTGCGCCGGTACATGCGTCGCCAGCGACAGTGCCTGATCCAGCAGCGGCTTGTACGGCACCACGCGCTGCACCTCGATGCCGCAGCTGGCCGTGAGCACCACCGTCGGCTGTGCGTCATCGATGCGCACCGCCAGTTCATGTGGTGCAAAGCCGCCGAACACCACGCTGTGCACCGCGCCGATGCGAGCGCACGCGTACATGCCGATCAGCGTCTCTGGCATCATGGGCATGTAGATGATCACGCGATCACCACGCTTCACACCCAGGGAGCGCAGCACGCCCGCAAAGCGAGCCACCTCGTCGCGAAGTTCGCGATACGTGATCGTGCGCACGGTCATTGTGACCGGGCTGTCGTAGATCACCGCCGCCTGCTCGGCTCGACCGTTCAGCACATGCCGATCGATGGCGTTGAAGCAGGTGTTCATCTCGCCGCCGGTGAACCAGCGGTACAGTGGTGCCGCGCTGTCGTCCAGCACCCTGTCCCATGGCTTGTCCCAGTGCAGCGCCGCGGCTGCCGTACCCCAGAAGCCCTCGGGATCGGCGATCGAGGCGGCGTACGCGCGCTCGTATGGCGTGTGATCGACGAGTGCGGGCGTGGTCGGCATGGTGTGATCCGGTCTGGACAATGTGCGTGACGAGGTGCGCACGTGAGCGCGAACTTCGCGCATCACGCGCGCGCTGTCGAGTGACGCCGGAACACCGTCGGTGCTGACCGGCGTACTACACGCATGCCCTGCAGCCTCGTTCGATCGACGCATGCCGCGGCGCGCCTCATGCCGGCGTGCCTCGCACTTCTGTTCACGCTTGCCTCGTGCGGCCCCTCGGGATCGCTTCGCACGCTCGGCATCGCGCCAAAAACCGGCCACGAGCGCTATGCCCGCTCGCTCCGCGACGCAGGGCTGGACAACGCGGCGCTCGGCCGCGAGTGGCTGGCTGCCGCCGACAGCGCCCTGCGCGCGCCGTATCAGCTGGCGCTGCCCGCGCGCGAACTGGGCGTCTACTCGCGCAGCGAGGCGCGTGCGGGCGCATATCGCATCGCCCTGCGCGCGGGCGAGCGACTGCGTGTCACGCTGCGCGCCGACGGACAGCCCGCGCGCCTCTATCTGGATCTGTTCACACTGACGGGAGACACGGCGGCGCCATTCGAGCATCGTGTGAGTGCGCGTGAGGAAGTCGCGCCTGATTCAGCCGCCGCATTGCTGATACTGGAATACGAAGCGACGAGCGATGCAAGCGTGGCTCTGCGCCTCCAGCCCGAACTGCTCCGCAGCGGTCGCTTTGAGCTCACGGGGCGTGTGGAGCCCATCCTCGCCTTTCCTGTCGAGGGGCGCGGCAACGACGCCATCCAGAGTCTCTTCGGTGTGGATCGTGACGGCGGTGCCCGCGCGCATCACGGCATCGACATCTTTGCACCGCGCGGCACCCCCGTACTGGCTGCGACCGACGGCATAGTGCGCAGCACGGCGCCCAACGATCTTGGCGGCAACGTGGTGTGGTTGGCCGATATCGCACGCGGACAATCGCTCTACTACGCGCACCTCGACCGGCAAGCCGTGAGCGCCGGCCAGCGCGTGCGCACCGGCGACACACTCGGCTTCGTTGGCAACACCGGCAACGCGCGCACCACCGCACCCCACCTGCACTTCGGGATCTACACGCGAGGCGGCCCCATCGACCCGCTGCGCCACGTGCGACAGGTTGCCAGCCGACCGCGCGCCATCACCGGCGACACCGCGGCGCTTGGCAAGCGTGCGGTGGCCACGGCGGGCGGCGCACTTCGCGATGCGCCCGGTGACGCGGGCGCAATACTGCTGCAAATTCCCCGACAGTCGGCGGTTCAGGTGATGGGAGCAAACGCCGATGCATACCGCGTGCAGCTGGACGACGGGACATCGGGCTACCTGCCGTCGCGGACGGTGCGTATCCAGAAGTGACACCAACTGCAGCGCTGCGACGCGTGCTGACGAACGGGCGCATGCGCGAACCGCGACGCTCAACGGTGCTTGCGAACCGTCGGCTGGACCGTGACGGGGCCACTGGCGCCGTGTGTGTCGCCCTCGTCCGTCGCAACCGGCAAGTAGATGCGGAAGGTGGCACCGCGGCCAGGCTCGCTCTCCACGTCAATGCTGCCCCCGCTCTGGCGCACGATGCCGAACACCGTCGCCAGGCCAAGGCCGGTGCCGTTGCCGATGCCCTTGGTGGTGTAGAACGGCCCGAAAATGCGCTCACGGACAGCCGCGGACATTCCCATGCCTGTGTCGGACACCGTGATCACCACGTAGCGGCCCGGTGTCGTCTCCAGGCGTTCCGCCTGCAGCGCATCCAGCTCGACAGCCGCAGTGTGCATGGTGAGTGTTCCGCCGGCCGGCATCGCATCGCGCGCGTTGACGGCGAGGTTGATCAGCACCTGGTCGAGTTGACCTGGATCGACGCGCACATGTGCGATCGAGTCGCCGAGCACGAGGTCGCAGCGCACCGTCTCGCCGAGGAGGCGGCGCAACATGCGCACCGTATCGGCAATAGTGGTGTTCAGGTCCAGCATCTGCGGCTGCAGCATGGACTTGCGGCTGAAGGCCAGCAGCTGACGCGTAAGTTCAGCGGCCCGGGTCGCAGCATCGGAAATGGCATGCACCGCCTCGCGCGCCTCGTTGCCCTCGGCGATTTGCGCGCCAAGCAGTTCGCTGTAGCCCAGGATGACGGTAAGCAGGTTGTTGAAGTCATGGGCGATGCCGCCAGCCAGCTGTCCGACGGCTTCCATCTTCTGCGATTGCCGCAGCTGTTCCTCCAGCTTCTTCCGCTCCGTGATGTTGCGGCTGATGCCGACCAGCCCCGTCACCGCGCCGCTCGCGTCGCGCAGCGGCACCTTGAGCGTGAGGTACTGCTGTTCGCGGCCGGCGCGGTCCTGCGTCGCGACCTCGCGATTGACCTGTGCCTCGCCACGCAGCACCGACAGGTCGTCGGCGTGCACTTGGGCGGCGACGTCCGGCGGATAGCAGTCGAAGACCGTCGCACCCTGCATCTCCTCGGGCGTCGACAGGCCGGAGGATAAGAACGCTGCCTGGTTGAAGTTGCGGAACCGGCCGTCCTGATCCTTCGTGAACACGATGTCCGGCACCGCGTCGAAAAAGGTCTGCAACAGTGCGCGTTCCTCATCCAGCGCGACGCGTGTTCGGATCTCGTCGCGGAGCGCACGCTCGAGCGCCTCGAGCACCTTGCCCACGCCCACGGCCAGCATGGTGCTGATGAACGAGAAGTTGATCGTGAGCACCAGCCACGACACCGTGTTCACGCGTTGCGGCGCGAGGCCCACCGCGGCATTCCCCACCCCGAGCACACCAATCAGGAAAAATGAGATCGTGCTCACGACGGCAGCGGCGATGCCGAAGCGGATGCCGAGCAGCAGACTGCTGAGCACAGTGAACGCCGTGAGATACGCCTGACCGCTGGAGCCGACGATCACGAGCAGGCCACAGCCGAGCACGTAGATCAGCAGGCAGAAGATCGTGGCGCGAATGCGATACGGAACGCGCGCGCCGAGCAGGAGCAGAAGCCCAAGCGTCACGAGTACGGCGGTGTCGAGCGCGACCAGCGCCACGAGACCACTCTTCAGCGACAGCAGCACGCTCGGGATGTAGACCAGAACGCCGAGGATGGCCGCAATGCGCGCCACGGCGTCGAAGACGCCGTGGCGCCAGTTCGCCGGATCGCGACCGTTCATGCTGCTGGTGGCGCGACTGCTCACAACTCGCCTCGGGCGGCAGCGTGTTCACAGGGAGCGGGCGCATCGACATCGAGACGCACAGGTATTCCGCTGTTCCTGAACCGTTCCGCTGGTTCTGGCGAACAATCTGTGCGCGGTCAACCGGATTGGAAGAGCACCCGATGACAGAATACAGACGCCTTGTATCAGTGCCCCGTCAGCGCGTGTCGTGGTCCATGCAGTGAGCGGCGGCGACGCGAACGGCTACGAGGCAGCGTCAGTCGTCACACGACATCTCCGCACGGAAGCGCCCCACCACACGTAGCCGCGACGATGTGGTGTCCGCCGCGCCACCGCTCGGCTCACCAATCGTCCAGTCGATTTCGCCCTCGATGAGCGTGCCGTCCGCGCGCGTGATCACGGTCGTCCCGCGCCAGAGCGGATAGACGTACCCGACACCCGAGATGTTGAGCAATCCTCGCGCACGCGGTGACGGCGTGGGCCAGCTGTAGCGTCGCACTGTCCAGCCGGCGGCCGGTTGCAGGATCACCAGCACGCCAAGACCGCTTGCATCGCGCAGGTTCACGTTGCCTCTGGTCAGGCAGGCCTGACGGTCGAGACGGATCGCAAGGTCGCGGCGACCGGCAACGGTGCGGATGTAGCCTGAAGCGTAGACGGCCGCAGACCCGATCAATCGCGGAGCATCTTCCTGGCAGGCGCTCAGCGTCAATACGCCGACACCGATCGTGAGCGCGATACGCGCTGCGCTTCTGCAAGTCATGTCTCGATCATCGTGGCAACTTCGCTGTCCGCTGATAGCCTGCGTAGAACAGGTTGCCGTCCAATCCCGGATTTGCGAACGCCGTGCCGGCATTGGACATATGGTGGTACTTGTACCCCAGCTGAGCCCACTGCGAGTGTCCGAGACGCACGCGAAACCCACCGCCCGCCTCGAGCGTGAAGTTCGTACGCCGGCCTGTCACATCGGGGTACGATGACGTGAACAGCAGTCCACCACCTGCCGATGAGAGGAACGCACTGACGCGCCTTTCACTCGGCGAAGTGACCTCGAGCCCGAACGGCACGAGCCCGACTGCGTATGCACGTCCCGGGATACGGGCGATGCCTGCCGCATCGAGATAGGCGTCGAAATCACGCGCCTTGCGATCGGTGATGCGCACCATGGGCAGCAGCTGCGCGACGTAGCTCAGGCGCACGGGTCCCAGACGCAGCACCGTGGTACCGGCCTGCAATCCGATGATCAGGTGATCGCGATCCGGGATCGTGCCAAGTGCGCCGTTGTTCGGCGAACTGCGCGCCGTGGCGACGTACGCGCCGAACTGCCAAATGCCTGTGTCGCGAGCCTGTGCACGCGCGGGCAAGTGATTGGCAGGTATGAGCGCGGACGGCGCGGCCTGCGCACCTGCCGACGGCATCCACGCGACCGCCAGCAACGCGCATGCGAGACCCATGCGCATCGCGGCAGACCGAGACAGCGAGGCCTCGCGCAGGGTCACAGGGTCACGCATCCACTGCAATGGGAGAGCGATCGTGAGTGGTCGAGCGACTGCGATCAGTTTCTGCACCTGCGTCCGCACGGTGAGTGCTCACGGGTCGATCATCGTATCGTTCCATGCCGCTCATCGGTGAAACACTCACACTCACACTCACACGCGCACAAGACGGCACAGCTGCCGTTCATTTCAGCCCGAGCTTCCGGCGTGCGAACGCACGCGAGAACGCAGACGGCGGATTGTGGCCGGTCGACAGCTCGTATGCCTTCTGGAACATCTCCCTGGCCTTCGCATCATTTCGCTGCTTCTCGTAGGTCATGCCAAGCAGCACGTGCAGGAACGGGTCGGTGCTGTTGCCCTGCATGGCAAGGGCTCGTGACAGCTCGACGTCGGCGGTGGCCACGTCGTTCGTGAACAGCGCCACATAGCCGACGAGGTATGGATAAAACCGTGCCTGCTGCGCGGCCATCACGGTATCCGCATCGAGAATGCGGCGTGCGTTCGCCACTTGACTGCGCGCCTCTGCAGCATTGCCGCGACGCGCGGCCAGACGCCCACGCGCGTGCGCCAGGCGAAATTCCCAGAGTGAGCGGGGATGCGTCTTTGGCTCAGGCTCTGCGAGCCCGAGTTCCGTGCCGCGCATGTAGAGTCGCTCAGCCATGTCGAACTGGCCAAGGTCGATGCAGACACGCGCCGCCTCGTTCGCCATCTCACCCTGCTGATAGAACGCATTCTGCGGCTCGGCCGCTTCGCGCGTCTTCCAGTACGCGATCACCATCTCGTGGTACTTCGCCGTGGCGGCGCAGTCACCCTGAAATCCGTACGAAATTGCCATGCGCCGTTGCACCGCGGCCTTGGCCGCGGGCGTCGCAGCACCATCGATCAGGCGTTGAAAGATCGCGCGAGACTCGGCATGCCGACCATCGAGATCGAGGCGAGACGCAGTGCGGATGCTGTCCTGCTGCGGCGTTGGCGGCGGACCACCCTGCTGGGCAGTGGCTACATCAACAGACCCGCAGAGCGCACCGCCAGCGAGCAGCAACGTCGAGCAGAAGCGAATCACGGACATTGGCGACTTGGGCTGGGGAAATGGCGCGCGCCATGCAGGCGCCGCACCCACCCATACAATCGCACCAGGTCCGGTCCGAGGCCAGTGTGCGCGGCGGACAGCCACTTCGCTCCGTGGCCGTCCTGCCTTGCACCAAGCCACTCAGGCGACGGGATCAGCGCGCGACGTACAGCTCCGGCAGCATGCGCTTCAACGCGTCCAGCTTCGGCATGTCGTTGATCACGATGTACGCCTGCGTCGGATGCAGCGCGAGATAGTTCTGGTGATACGCCTCGGCCGGGTAGAACGTCGTCAGCGGCTCGAGCGTCGTGACGATCGGCCGACGATACACGCCAGCCTTCGTCAGCGTCGCGATGTACGACGCAGCAGCGGCGCGCTGGGTGTCGTTCTGCACGAAGATCGCGGAGCGATACTGCGGGCCATCGTCGGGGCCCTGGCGATTCAGTTCGGTCGGATCGTGCGCGACGGAGAAAAACACCTTGAGCAGCGTGCCATATGACACGATTGCCGGATCGTAGGTAATCTCCACCGACTCGGCGTGACCCGTGCGACCCGTGCCGACCTCGCCATACTCCGCCGTCGCGGCCGAGCCGCCCGCGTAACCGGACACCACGCGCGAGACACCCTTCACGTGCTTGAACACCGCGTCCACACCCCAGAAGCAGCCACCCGCGAAGACTGCGGTCTGCACGCCGGTCGCGATGGCCGGCAGGTCGGCGGCGGGAGGGGGAATCACCGCACCGGGCGTTGCGGCGGATGCGCTGCCACCGCCACAGGCCACAAGCAGCAGGGCGGGCAGCACGGCGAGGAGGCGGGCGAAGATCTGTCGCATCTGCAGCACGGGTTCGTCTCCCGGCTGCCGTGGACATGCCGGACTGGCACGTCGCCCCGGACCCGGGCGTCTCTGCATCATGTAGCGCCACATCGGCACGGTGGTTCCCGCGTCGGTCAACCGATCGGAGAGAGCGACGCGATCAGCCGACGTCCGACATCGGCGATCCGGGGTGTGCCCGCCAGCGCCATGGACAGCGCGAGATCCTCGCGCAGCAGCGCGAGCACGCGTCGTACGCCACGCTCGCCATCCACGGCCAGCCCCCAGAGGTACGGTCGCCCCACGAGCACCGCGCGCGCGCCGAGTGCGAGCGCCTTCAGCACATCGGTACCGCGACGAATGCCGCCGTCCACGTAGACCTCGGCGGAGCCGTTGACGGCATCGACGATCGGTGCGAGCGCGTCGCACGACGTGATGACCGTGTCCAGCTGACGACCGCCATGGTTCGACACGGCGATGCCTGCCGCACCATGCTGCACCGCGAGTCGCGCGTCGTCGGGCGAGAGAATGCCCTTCACCACCACCGGCAGCGACGTGATGCTGCGCAGCCACTCCAGCGCCTCCCAGCCCAGCGCCGGGTCGAACTGATCGTTGATGTACTGCAGCAGTGCGCTGCCCGAGCGCGCGTCGACGATCGCCTCGTTGAAGTTCGCGGCGCGGACATCTGCGGGCACACTGAAGTTGTTGCGATAATCACGCTCGCGCAGGCCGGGTCGCTGCACATCCACCGTGAGGCAGATCGCCGTGTACCCCGCCGCCGCGGCGCGCTGCACGAGCGCGCGCGTGATCTCGCGATCGCGGTACACGTACAGCTGGAACCAGCGCGGTGCCGGCGCCGCCTGCGCCACCGCCTCGAGCGACTCCGAGCTGAGTGTGCTGAGCACCTGCACCGTGCCCTCGGCTGCCACGGCGCGTGCCACCGCACGTTCGCCATCGGGATGCGCAAGGCGGTTCAGCGCACACGGCGCGGTCATGATCGGCATCGAGACCGGCACACCGAGCACCGTCGTACGCAGGTCGCACGCACTCACGTCCACCAGCATGCGTGGCACGAGCCGCAGCCGATTCCACGCCAGCTCGTTCTCGCGTACCGTGATCTCATCCCCGGCACCACCGGCGTAATAGTCATACGCCGACTGTGTCATGCGCACGCGCGCCTCGGCCTCGAAATCGCGCGAGTTCAGCAGCAGGGTCATGATCGTCCCGTTCGTCGTGGATGTGCCGACACCTTCCGGCCCTGACACAAGCACCGGCCCCATGCCAGGCGCAGGAGCGCAGACGCGCACTGCATGGCTGACACGTTGCTGATCAGCACCTGCGCACCGCGGTCAGCCCACGAACGGCAGCGAGCGCGTGGGCTTTCCGGTGAGCGCCAGCAACGCATTTGCCACCGCCGGTGCAATGGGCGGCGTACCGGGTTCGCCCACGCCGGTCGGCTTTTCGGTCGACGGCACGATGTGCACATCCACCGTCGGCATCTCGCGTTGCCTCAGCACGCGATAGCGATCGAAGTTGTTCGACACCACGCGGCCGCCCTCGATGTCGATCTTCCCGTACAGCGCGGCGCTGAGCCCGAACGCGATCGCGCTTTCCATCTGCGCGCGCACGATGTCCGGGTTCACCACGATGCCGCAATCCACCGCGCAGGTCACGCGATGCACGCGCGGCGTGCCACCGACCAGCGACACTTCCGCGACCTCGGCGACATACGTGTCGAACGACTTGTGGACGGCAATGCCGCGCGCCCGTCCCGCCGGCAGCGGCGTGCCCCAGCCTGACTCCTTCGCGGCGAGGTTCAGCACGGCCAGTCGACGCGGATCCTTGGCCAGCAGCTCGCGCCGGAATGCCAACGGGTCGGTGCCCGCCGCCTGTGCCATCTCGTCGATGAATGCCTCGACCGCGAACGCGGTGTGCGTGTGACCCACCGAGCGCCACCACTGCACCGGCACGCCGACCTTCGGGTAATGCGTGTCCAGGAACACACTCGGAATCGCATACACATGATCCGACGCCCCCTCGTACGACGACGCATCCTTGCCGTCCTTCGACTCGAACATGGTGCCGGCCATCATGGACTGTCCGATCACGCGCTGCCACCACGCCACGGCGTTTCCGGACTTGTCCAGACCACCCTTCATCACGTGCAGCATCGCGGGGCGGAAGTAGCCCGCGCCCATGTCGTCCTCGCGCGTCCAGACCAGCTTCACCGGCGCGCGCCCATCGATCGCCTTCGCGATCGTCGCGGCCTCGACGACGTAGTCCGACTTCGGGTTCGCGCGCCGGCCGAAACTGCCACCCGCGAAGACCGTCTCCATCGTGACCTGTTCCTGCGTCAGGCCGCACACCTTCGCCACCGCAGCCTGATCGATCGTGGGAAACTGGTTGCCGTTGTAAACCGTCGCGCCATCCTTGCGCAGGTCGACCACGCAGTTCAGCGGCTCCATCGCCGCGTGCGCGAGGAACGGAAACTCGTACGATGCCTCGACGGTCCTCGCAGCACCGGCAATGGCTTGCTCGGCGTTACCGTCGTTCCGGATCGGCATGCCCTTCGTGCCGGCCAGCGCGTGGAAGCTGGCCATGATCTCCTTGCTGCCCGCGGTGTTCGCGACCGAGGTGTCCCACTCCACCACCAGCGCATCGCGGCCCAGCTTCGCCGCCCAGAAATTGTCGGCCAGCACCGCCACGCCCGTCGGAATCTGCACCACGTCGATCACACCCTGCACGGCCTTCGACTGCGTCGCATCGAACGACTTTACCGTGGCCCCGAACAGCGGCGCATGGGCAACGAGTGCCGTCAGCATGCCGGGCAGCTTCACGTCCTGCGTGAAGATCGCGGTACCGTTGCCCTTCGCCACACCATCCACGCGCGGCGTGCCCTTCGACTTGCCGATGTAGCGAAAGTTCTTCGGACCCTTGAGCGGCACGGTCGCGGGCACCGGCATCGCCGCGGCTGCGCTGACGAGCGTGCCATACGGCGCACGACGCTCCGACGCCGCGTGGATCACGACGCCGGGCTCCGTCGTCAACTCGCGGGCATTCACCTTCCACTGCTTCGCCGCCGCTGCGATCAGCATCGCGCGTGCCGTCGCGCCAGCCTTGCGATGCTGATCATACGAATTCGCGATCGCGCTCGATCCGCCGGTGCCCTGCATCCCACCGATGGTCGAATTGCCATATAGCGTGTCGCTCGCACCGGCGCCCACCACCGACACGCTGCTCCAGTCGGCATCCAGCTCCTCGGCAATGATGGTGGCGAGGCCGGTGTAGGCGCCCTGGCCCATTTCCAGGTGCTTCGATATCACCGTCACGCGACCCTGCGGGTCGATGCGCACGAAGGCGTTCGGTGACAGCGACGTGCCGCCAGACGGTCCGTCGGCCAGTTCCTCGCCGTTCGGTCCACAGCCCGCGACGGTGATCATCAGTCCCCCGCCCAGCACCAGACTGACGCGCACGAAGTCGCGGCGACTGACACTCGAGGGTTCGGAAGCCTTCGGCTGCAGCTGGTTCATGAAATGCTTCATGCGGAGGCCCTCTTCATCTCGGCAGCGCGGTGAATCGCGGCACGAATGCGCAGGTACGTGCCGCACCGGCACACGTTGCCCTGCATCGCCGCATCGATGTCGGCGTCGGTGGGAGACGGCTTCTGCTCCAGCAGTGCGACGGCCGACATGATCTGGCCGCTCTGGCAATAGCCGCACTGCGGCACCTGCTGCTCGATCCACGCCTGCTGCACCACCTGCGCATCACTCGCCGCGACACCCTCGATGGTCGTCACCGCCTTGCTGCCGACGGAGGAGAGCAGCGTGGAGCATGCTCGAACCGGCACGCCGTCCAGGTGCACGGTGCAGGCGCCGCACTGCGCGATGCCGCAGCCGAACTTGGTGCCCGTGAGTCCCACGATGTCACGGATGACCCACAGCAACGGTGTGGACGGATCGGCGGCAACCTCGCGCGACTGTCCGTTGATCAGGATGGTAGCCATCAGTCTCTCCTGGAAACGACCGCTGAAACGAGTGAATGCTGTCGCAATGCCTGAAACTAGTGCCGTGCGCTGCCCGTGAAGATCGCCTTCGGAATCATCACGTGCGCGCCCACATTGCCGTCCACCAGCTGCGTGATCCGCATGTCGCAGGCGACGCTGGTAAGCATGTAGGCATCGTCGCGCGTCATTCCCTTTTCCTGGACGAGAAACTCGATCGCCTGACGGAGCGCGGTCTTGGAAGCGATGACGAGGTCCTTGTTCATCCCCATCGTGATGAAGTGCGTCGGCGTCTCGGCGCGCGGCAGCGTCAGCTTCATGTCCTTGCGGACAATGATGTCGAAGGTGCCGACCAGCGACGTCTCGAGGCCGGTGATGTCCACCTCGCCGTCGCCCTGGCCGGCATGACCGTCGCCCACCTGTAGCAGGGCACCCGGCACATGCACCGGTATGAACAGCGTGGTGCCGGCCACCAGCTCCTTGTTGT
This sequence comes from Gemmatimonadaceae bacterium, assembly GCA_014377535.1. Lineage (GTDB taxonomy): Bacteria > Gemmatimonadota > Gemmatimonadetes > Gemmatimonadales > Gemmatimonadaceae > JACMLX01. The sequence continues at coordinate 6,496 of JACMPK010000050.1, read as the reverse complement.
CCAGGTTTCCGGCGTGCAGGTCAGGCGGTGCGCTGCTGATGCGGCCCATCGATGCCGGCGGTGCCACACCGATGCTGCCGAAGAACGGATGAAGCGGGATATCGATTCCGGGCGCGAAGCGGCCCATCATCGCGCGACGATCGAGCGGGATGATCCGCATCTTCGACGTGGGAAAGTCTTCGGGAATAAAGCCGCTGGTACGACCGAACGCGTTGTAGGCATACGGAATGGCCAGCGCCACCTTCCTGATCCGCACCTCGAGCACGTCGCCCGGCTCGGCACCGTCCACATACACAGGGCCCGTGAGGATATGCCCGCCGGGCCCGCGATCCGTGACGCTGTCGATGATCGCGCGCAGCGCCGGTTCCACGTCGGCCGGCTTCACACCCGCCCCTTCCAGTCGCGCCGGCGTGGACGTGATCAACGTGCCGATGGTGAGCTCGTCTCCCGATGCAATGTGCAGCACCGGCTTTGACACCGACCAGTAATGGCCCACCACCACGGTGCTCGGTGACGGCATGAGGCGATGCTTCGCCGGCTTCCGTGCGGTCGCGCGGCGAGCCGGTGGATGTGCACCGAGCAGCACGACCATGGTGCCGAGTACAGCGACAGTCGCCATGCGGCGACCGGGTGACGAGCGAGCGCGCATGCAGCATCCCGAGGCTGGAGGTCCCGCACGCTAACAGCGCGTGCGCTCGGGCACATGGCCCAGGGCCAAGGCCACACCGTACGGTGCGTGCGATTGCCGCGGCTGCCCAGCGTGGATCGGCATCAGCGAAGTACGCACCGGTGCTCAGTCGAGACGTGCAGTGTGCATGCTACACGGCCGAGTACTTCCGCGCGGTGTGTGAGGCCTTCGGTGCATGGCGTGGCGGGCGCCCGCGTCCAACCCCCTGCGTCTCCAGTTCAAAGGTCGCCACCGTGTCGTGCAACGTCGCGGCCTGCGCGTTCAACTCCTCAGCGGCACTCGCCGACTGCTCGGCGCTCGACGCAACCTGCTGCGTCACCGTGTTGACCTGCGCGACCGAGCGGGCAATCTGTGTCACACCATCCACCTGGCCAACGCTGGCTGCCGTGATCTCGCTCACCACCGTCACCACCTGCGCGATCTGCGCCGCAATCTGCTGCAGGCTGCCCAGGACCTCGTCATTCAGCTGAACACCACGCTCGGTGGCGGCGACGCTCTTCTCGATCAGCGCCTCGGTACTCTGCGCGGCCGTGGCGGCGCGCAGGGCAAGGGCTCGCACCTCATCGGCCACCACGGCAAAGCCGCGGCCCGCGTCGCCGGCACGCGCTGCTTCGACGGCGGCGTTGAGGGCGAGCAGGTTCGTCTGGAACGCGATCTCGTTGATGGTCTTGATGATGCGCGCCGTCTCCTGCGTGGACGACTTGATGTCGCCCATGGCAGCGGTCATGTTCGCCATGCGGCGCGACCCATCGTCCACGTGGTTTCGTGCGACGGCCGACAGGGCGCTCGCCTTGCGCGCATGATCGGCGTTGGTGCTCGCCATCGATGCAAGCTCGTCGAGGTTGACCGTGACCGCGCTCAGGTTCTCGGCCTGCTGCAACGCGCCCTCGGCCAGCTTCCGACTTGCCCCTGTGATTTCGTGGCCGGCGTTGCGTACTTCCGACGAGGCAGCGCTGACCTGCGAAATCGTCGCGTGCAGCCGTTCGATTGACGAGTTGAAGCTTGCCTTCAGTGCTTCGGACTCGGGCGAGAACTGCTCCTCGATACGGTGCAGCAGGTCGCCGCTCTCGAGCGCGCGCAGCCCCTCCGCGATCGCGTCGAGCACGATGCGGTTCTGCGTGGCGTCGCGGGAGACCTTCTCCTCCACGAGCTTGTGCTCGTGTATGTACGTGAGCGAGCCGCAGGCACGGATGGTCTGGCCATCGTCGGAGTGCTTGCAGCCGCCGGTTGCGCGGAACCAGCGGTACTGTCCGTCCTTCATCTTCAGCCGGTACGTCACATCGTAGCGCGCAGTGCCGGACTTGTCGGTCAGGTGCTTGCCGAAGGCGGCAAACGTGGCAGGGACGTCGTCCGGATGCAGCTTGTCGGACCAGCTCTGGCAGACGTTCGGGAACTCGCCTTCGTGACTGTACCCGATCAGCCGGCGGAACTCCGGCGACCAGTGCCACTGGCTGCGGGAATCGAGCGCGTCGGCGTTGTACAGCACCGCTGACCACAGCCCAACGCCGCAGGCATTGTCGAGCACATCCGACCGCTCCTTCACCTCACGCAGTTCCGCCTTGAGACGCTTGATTTCTGACGAGGTGCCGAAAAGCGTGAACGCCATGGTACGAGGACTCCGTGATGGATGGTGCAGTGCAAGTGATCCGATGCCTCCGTCAAGTGTCGGTCGGGTGGCTCGTCCGCGTGAGGACGTCGCCGGCTATTGTTACGCCATCCTGGGTATCGTGAGAGTTTTTCATGCAGTCCATGCTTACCACCCCGTACGTGTGATCGCACAGGTTCCCGAATGAGCATCCTTTCATTTCGCACACTGCTCGCGATTGTGATGATCATGCTGCCCCGCACCGGAGTGCAGGCGCAGGCTCTGCGGGAGATCGGCCGCACGGCCGCCCGCAATCCCGTGCTGGTGGAGCCGCGGTCCGTGCGCCGCGAGCAATCGCAGGTGCACGCGACCGTGCGCGTCAGGTTCGCGAAGGCGGTGCGTGCGCCGGGCGGCGACTGGTGGAGCTCGCGCACGCGCCTGACGCTGGACTGCACGTCGCGCCGCGTGAAGGTGCTGGAGAACTGGTACTACGGCGACACGACCTGGCGTCGCATCACGAGCCACCACGTCAGCGGCTTGCCGGCGTTCGGCACGGTGATGGGCGGCTCCATGACGTCAGTGGCATACGACGCGCTCTGTCCCGTCAGCACATCACCAACGAAATAGCCCCGGCGCTCAACGCTTCGCGGCGCGGCGCGATACCGCGACACCCACACGTGAATCCGCCATGCCGTAGTACAGGAACCACTGCCCCTTGAATGGCACCAGCGCCTCCACGAATGTCGTACCCTCGACGTACTGGCCGGTCTTCTCGTAGGCTTCCGTCGGCTTGATGAACGGCACGTTGGTGCGATCGAGCAGGCGGATGGGGTTCGCCGCATCGAAGAGCGCCTGACCGCCGGTGTAAACGCGCTGCGGCAACGAGGAATCGCCGTGGGTGCCCAGGTTGCCGGCGTTGTAGAGCAACACGATGCCGCGATCGGTGAGGATGGCCGGCGGCCCTACTTCCACCAGCCACGAATCGAAGTAGCCCGCGCGTGGCGAGAGCACCTTGAGCGCGCGGCCATTCGCATCCTCGAGTGGAGTCCACGAGATTAGGTCATCGGATGTCGCGATCTGAATGTCCGGTACGTTGTAATACATCCAGTACGTACCGTTCACCTTCGTGGCCACCAGCCGGTCATCGATCACACGCGCCAGGATCGCGCCCGATTTCGTCTCGCTGCGCAGGAATTTTCCGTTGCCGGCGCGAGCAAAGGCGGGACCATGCTTCTGCCACGAAATCAGGTCCGTCGACGTCGCGATCGCGAGGCGCGGCACGTCGCCGTTCCACTGCGTGTAGGTCAGGATGTAGCGGCCATCCTCTGCCTCCACCAGCCGCGGGTCTTCCACGCCACCGGTCCATTCGTAGCGGGCCTGCGCATCGCGATCGGGTTGCAGCACCGGCACTGCGCGGCGCGTGAACCGCAGCCCGTCGTCGCTCTCGGCCAAGCCGAGCCGCGAGGTGTGCCCGCCGATCATGGTGGCGCCCGTGGCATCCTCGGCCCGGTACAGCATGAACACCTTGCCGTTGCGTACGATGGCAGCGGGATTGAAGGTCGCATACGCCTCCCATTGCACGACGCTGTCCGTCATCGGCGACTTCAACTGTGCGACCGGGCTCGGCGAAATCACCGGGTTCGCGGCGCGTGGCTTCTCGAACGGGCCGAACATCCATGTGCGATCCTGCGCGTGCGCAACGCTGGTGACGAGCGCGAGCAGCGCGAACAGGCGCAATGCCTTCATGCAAGAAATGGAGGTGTGCATCGCTGAATGATGCACCATTGACCGTGGCCGGCGCGCGCGGAGCCCTCGACTGTCATGCGCGTCCGCGGCGGACACGTTTTCCCGGCAGCGCACGCAACGTGCCGGGCCGCGAGAACGATGAGCCGAACACTGGCTCCTGCGCCTCGTCACGCTGGTACGGGAACACGATGTTGGCGCGATAGCCGCTGCGGTGCTCCACTTCCACGACGACGGCATCCATCGGCATGCCGCCCTGTGGCGGCACCATGTGCGCCATGTAGGCCAATGCGATCGCCTGACAGGTCGATCGACGGGCAGCGTTGGCGAGTGCCAGCCGAAACGATACCAGCACGCTATCGGGCGTGAAGATCGTCTCGCTGCGCGCGCCCACCACCGTGGCCACCTCGCCCACGCTGTCCAGGATACCACCCACGGGAATGTGCGCCGCCGGTGTGATCAGTGCCCACGCGGCCATGTCGCGAACCGCGACGACGAAGCTGTCGATCGACGCACGCGCTTGGCGAGCCGGTGTGACCGAACGCTGTGCCGACAGGGCGACCGGCCGGGCCACCGTCGCCAGCGCGACGAGTACCGACAGCATGCAGAGCCAGCGCGCGAGCATGACCCCGCGTGGTACGACACCGGTCGAACGACTGCACCGGCAACTGCGTGGCGATTGGAAGCGCATGCCTTGCATCGTGAAGGAGTGGAGCAAGGTTGCCATGTGGCGCGCCGATGGGAAGCGGTGTGGCCCGCGTTGCATCGGCCGATTGACGAACGCTGCGCGGAGCGGGATCATGCGTGCGCCGCAACAGCTGCGCCGCGATTGTGGAGCGGGAACGCCTCGCTCGACCGTGCGGCTCCATGCTCGTCTCACCGGAACCCCACCACCGTGACCTCGTCCCGCCGCACCTTCCTGAAGCAGTCGGCCGCCGCGGCTGCCGGCGCGACGATCACCGGCGCGCTATCGCCGGTCGGCAGTGCAGAGGCCCGCACACCGCGCGTGGCACCGTCGGACCAGGTGAACGTTGCCGTGATCGGCGCGAAGGGCATGGGCTGGTCCGACATGCGCTCGCACCTGAAGATTGCCGGCGTGAATTGTGTCGCGATTGCCGATGTGGATCGCAGCGTGCTCACGGAGCGCAGCGAGAATCTCCGCAGCCTGCGCGGCACCGCACCGCGCCTGTACGACGACTACCGGAAGATGCTTGAGTGGAAGGACATCGATGCGGTGATCGTGGGTACGCCGGACCACTGGCACTGCCTGGCGATGACCGATGCGCTGAGCGCCGGCAAGCACGTGTACGTCGAGAAACCGATCGCACATACCATCGAGGAATGTCGCGTGATGCAGGCCGCGACCCGTCGCGCTGGGAAGATGGTGCAGGTCGGACAGTGGCAGCGCAGCGGCACGCACTACGCCAACGCAATCGACTACGTGCGGTCCGGCAAGCTGGGCAAGATCCGCGTGGTGAAGGTGTGGGCCTACCAGGGCTGGATGATGCCGGTGCCCGTGCAGCCGGACAGTGCACCACCGGCGGGCGTGAACTACGACATGTGGCTTGGTCCCGCGCCAAAGCGTCCGTTCAACCCGAACCGCTTTCACTTCAATTTCCGCTGGTTCTGGGACTATGCCGGTGGACTGATGACCGACTGGGGCGTGCACGAAATCGACATCGCGCTGCATGCGATGAACGTGACGGCGCCGAAGTCGGTGGTCGCCAGCGGCGGCAAGTTCGCCTACCCCGACGGCGCCTCCGAGACGCCGGACACGCTGCAGGCCGTCTTCGAGTACGATGGCTTCAACATGCTCTGGGAGCATGCGACGGGTATCGACGGCGGGCCCTATGGCAAGCCGGAAGGCATCGCCTTCATCGGCAACGACGGCACGCTGGTGCTCAATCGTGGCGGCTGGGACGTAATTCCCGAGACCACCACCCGGCAGGGGGTGCGTCAGTTCAAGACACCCGCGCTGCCGCTGCAGTTCAACCAGGAAGACATCCTGGACAAGCATACGCTGAACTTCGTGCAGGCCATCCGCGCGAACGATGCCTCGATGCTCACGTGCGGGATCGACACCGGCAGCGTCGCCGCCATCAACGCCTCCATGGGCAACATCGCGCTGCTGACGGGGCGCAAGGTGCACTGGGATGCGGCAGCGGGCGAGTTCACGAATGACGCTGAGGCGAACGCGATGATCAAGGCGAACTACCGGGCGCCGTACGTGCTGCCGAAGATCTGAACTCGACGGCCGTCCGCAGTGCAAGCTATTCTGCGCCAGTTGGCAGTGCTGCGTCGATGCAGGAGCAGTACTACAGGAAGTATCTGCAGAACACAGTCCACTCCCCGTTCACGTGCTGGCAGTGCTGCGACCATGCCACTACGGCGTTGGGCCGGTAGCACGTTCTGCGTCAAACCCGTTGCAGTACAGTGCAGACGTGCCAGCAGCGTGAGAGCATCACCGGAAGCTCAGCGTC
>JACMPK010000049.1 GCA_014377535.1 Gemmatimonadaceae bacterium | reverse complement strand
GGGAAAAGCGCATGGACACGACGTTGACGGGCTACGCGCAATGGTTCATCGACAGCCGCGGCTGGGGCGACCTGTCGCAGGGTAGGGGTACGTCATGGCCGGTGCCGTTCCAGGAACTCGATTCGCGTTCCAAGCCGCTGTACAACGGCCTGACGGTGTCTGGCCCGAGCACGTACGGCTTCGGCCGCTCCGCCGGCTTCTGACATGGTGGTTCCGTCCGGTCGCTCACATGTCGCCGTGGCACTCCTGACGGCCCTCGGGCTGTCAGGGTGCTACGAATACGTGCCGATGCAGCGCACCATGGCGCCCAATCCGCGCGTGGAAGTGCTGGTCACCGATCGCGGGCGCCTGTCGCTCGCGCCGGCGCTGGGTCAGGATGTGCTCTCGTTCGAGGGCATCCTGGATGGCCGGAAGGACAGCGCGTACGTGATACGAGTGGCCGAGGTGACGTATATCAACCGGCAGACGAACCGCTGGAGCGGCGAGGCGATCACGGTGTCGCCCGACGCCGTGCGCGACCTGCGAGTGCGCCGGCTGTCGAAGCTGCGCACGTTTGTCGTCGTGGCCGGTACCGCTGGCGCAGGCTTGCTGTTCATCGCGACCCGCGGCCTGATCGGCGGTGGCGGTGGTGATGACAGCAAGCCGACGCCACCAGTGAACGGTCAATGACCGACAGCTCGATTCTTCCACTTTCCCGATTTCCTTTTCTCCGAATCTCATGACCTACCGTCTTCCCCCCGCAGTGCGCTCTGCGGTCGCCCTGACGGCGATCGGCATGATCGCCGCGTGCAGCAGGGACACTGGTCCCACGGTGAACACGCTCGGGCCGCGTGCCCGCGTGCGCGTCATCAATGCCATTCCCGACACGATCGCGATGGACTATCGCTTCGCCGACAGTGTCGAGGCGCCGATCGAACTCGGTCTCGTCTTCCGCACGGCGTCGTCGTACCAGCCGTTCAAGGTCGGTGCGCGCCGCCTGCGTGCGTTTGCCGCGAGCAACGTGCCGGCGATCGTCTTCGGTGCGCCGATCATCGACCAGGTGGTGAATCTGCAAGCTGACAGGTGGTACACGATCATTCATGTCGGGCTGGCCAACACGGCCGGCGGCACGGGCGACAGCGTGATCGTGCTCACGGATTCCGTCCCCACATTCGGTGCGCTGAACAACGGCATCGGCATTCGTGGCATTCATGCCATTCCGGGTGTCGGTGCGGTCGATGTCTTCACGACGCGTACCGTTGCTGCCGCACTGCCAGCGACGCCGTTGTTCGCGAACCTGACGTATGGCCGCACGACGGGCTACATCCGTCAGGCCACGCCGGACTCGGTGGCGGCACGGTTCTCCGTCCGCGGCGCGAACCCGGCGGTCGTGCTCACGTCGCTGGCGATGTTCGGCCTTGCGGGGACCACGGCAGCCAACCCGATCGGCGGCACGCGCATCGCGAACACGTCGCTGTCGGCCGTTGCCTTCCCGGCGGGTCTTGGCGCACGCGCCACGGGCACCGCGACGGCACCGTCGGTCGTCTGGTTCGTCGACGGCGATCCACCGGAGACGGTGCCGAGGCTTCGCCCGTAATCGGGCAGGGTTTCACCGCTGCATGACAGACGACGGCGCCCTGATCCATCGGGGCGCCGTCGTTGCACGTGTGCGCGCGCGTGTGAGCTCTTGGCATGCACGCCCCTGGCACGTACGACGCGCACGTGTTTCCGCGCGTGCGTTTCGCGCATGATTTTTCGCGATGAGTCTCCGCGCGTGAGACTTCGCGCATGTATCTCCGTGCACCTGGCGTCGCGAGGGTGTGCAGCAAACATGCGTGTCGCTAGTGATCGTCGGCCTTGAAGGCGACCGTCATGCGCACGCGTTGCGCGACCGGAATGTCGTCGCGGCGGGCGGGCACGAACGTGAAGAGCGACAGCCCGGACAGCACCGCGTCACCGAAGGCACGATGTGTCGTGCGCAGCACGCGCGCGCGCCGCGGATCCGGGCGGCCCTGGCTGTCCACCACGACCTCGATCGCGACCTCGCCGTCGAGCGTCTTCCGGCGCAGCATCGCGGGATACACTGGCGCGACGCTGCGCGCGGTGTCCATCACTGCCAGCTGGTCCACGTCGCCCTCGTCGAACACCAGCGAGTCGGGCACCGATGCGGTGCGTTGCTGGTCCGGTGTCGCACCGTGGGTGTCACTGCGCCGGGACCAGATCGCGATGGTCCCGCAGCGGCTGCCGTTGCCGATGCTGAGAAACTCCGGTGGTGTGCGAGACGCATCGGGATAGACCTCGACACCGGCAAGTGACCGGGGATCGAAGCCTTCGGTGCTGATCTCGCCGATCGTGGATTGCGCCATGCCGTCGATGATGAGCAGCGGATAGCATCGCTCGACGCCGCGCCGACCAGTGCTGCGGGACGGGCCGGCGTTGGGGCGCATGCCGAGTTCACCGAGTCCGTTCACGGTGCGCAGCACGTCGCTGAGACGCTGGGAGTTGCGGCTCGCCATCTCGGCGTTGGTGAAGAACACGCCATCGCCGCGCGCACGACGCTCGTAGAACGGACCAAGTGGACCGGCATACACGGGCCGACGTGTCGCCGACACCGTGACGGTGCGGAGGCGTGTCGTGATGGGATCGAGCGTGACCTCGGTCGCGAGCGGCGCGGCCCCACAGGTCGGAAAGAGCATCACGCGGCCCGGCGCAAACCCGATGTGCCGTATGCGCGCGACCAGCGGCGTGGAGGTCGCCGTGACAACCCGCACATTACCCAGCGAGTCGGTGTGGTGCGCTGCATCGTACGCGAGCACGACGCCCCCGCGCAGCGGCAGCCCAGCGGAATCGCGGATGGCCACGGCTGCCGCGCACGCCGGCGCCGGTTGCGCCTTCACAAGCACCGGCGCGGCGAGCGACGTGACTGAGGCCGCAAGCATCGCGACGGCGGTGCCGGATCGAAGCGGCAGGCGAGGGAGTGGCATGATTGCTTCAATACGCAGGCGGCGCGTGGGGGGTGCCAGACACATGGACCACGTGAGGTGGCAAGGGTGCGCGTCGTCGAATCTGACGGATCGCGGGGCATCGTGCCTGCGCGCATCGGCGTCGGCCGAAGGGCAGCTAGCTTTGCTGATGGCGGTGTGACACACAGGTCCGCCATGGACTCGACTACGGTGACCTGCATGCGAGAGAATCACGTGAATGGAGCGCGTCGAGCGGCGCGGGTGCTGGCATCGTCGCTGACGCTGCTGCTGGCCGCCCCGCGTGTGGTGACGGCACAGGTCCGCCCGGCCCCGGCGCCCGCCCGCGCATCGAAGGTGCCGCGGGATACGGTGACGACGGCCACGATTACCGGAGTGGTGCAGGACAGCGGCGGCGCGGTCGTGAGTGGCGCGAGCGTGCGGGTCGCGTCGGGCTCGCCCTCGACCACGACCGACAGCGCGGGCCGGTTCAGGCTCGAGGGCGTACCCGCCGGAGATGCTCGCGTGGAGGTGACTCGTCGCGGGTATGCCCCGCTGGGTTTCGAGTTCGCGATTGCGCCCAACGTGACCGTGTCGCTCAAGCTCACGCTGCTCCCTGCACCGCCACCGGCGCCCCTGGTGACGCCTGTGGCTGCGCCCGAGACCATCGGCGTCACCCAGGGACCCCAGGACACCGTTCGTGTCGCTGCCGGCCGCACGGCGCTGTCGGGCAAGGTCGTCGATTCCGCCGGCCGTCCGATCTTCGGCGCGTCAGTCCAGGCCATCTCGACCAACATGAGCACCGTCAGCGACTCGTCGGGCCGGTTTCGGTTCCAGAGCCTCACGCCTGGCCTGGTCTTCGTGCGTGTCCGGAAAATCGGGTACCTCTCCGAGTACTTCCCGGTGCAGACTGAAGCGGGTCGCACGGCGACGATGACGGTGGCGCTGCGGCCGTCATCCGGCGCGCCGTCACTGGCCCGCGTGGAGGTGCGTGCGGATGCGCGCCGCGACGCGCGCATGGTCGGCTTCTACGAGCGCATGCGGACAGGGAACGGCGTCTTCGTGGAACGCGAGGAGCTGCTGCGGCGCGCCACGTCCAACGTGACGGAAATTCTGCGTGGACGAAATGGCGTGAACATCATCCGCGACGCGAACAACAACGCCGTGGTGTTCGGCCGCAACTTGACGGGCGCGGGGTACTGCGCCATGGGCGTGCTGCTCGATGGCGTGTTCGTGAACACGCAGGGCATGAGCCTCGACCAGCTCGTGAACACGCAGGACATTCGCGCGATCGAGGTCTACAGGACCGGCCCATCGGTGCCGGGCGAGTTTCAGCGGCGTGAGACGGATTGCGGTGCCGTGATGATCTGGACGCGCTGACGTCGCTCGCTGCGCGAACGGCGCCCGCCGCAGCGGATTGCTGATGGGCGCGCAGATACGGGACACGAGTCCTGCACGGTCGGGCATAGAGTGGCCGCGTCAGTCATGCGTCATGATTGACGCGGTGCACGCCTCGCCAGGGATGCGCACACTGCATCGAGATCGACCCTGGCAGGAGACAGAACACATGCAGTCTTTCAAGATTGGGCAGCTGCTGATGGTGTGCAGCGCAGGCATGCTGGCAGCGTGCCAGGACGGCGTCACCGCGCCGCGGCCAACGGCAGGGTCGATGCTGTCCGCGTCGGTGAATGCGTGTGGCGGGCTGCAGGCGCAGCACGCCGGCGTGTCGGGCTCGCGCATCGGCACGACTTTGGCGGGCAGCACCAGCATTCCGCAGCTCGCGGGCGTGATGGTGACGGCGAACTACCTCGGACTGCCATGGAACGTCATGCAGCAGATGCAGTTTCCGATGGGACACGGAGCGGACAATGCACCGTGCCTGAACTCGCCGGTCGCGACGTACGTGGTGGACACCACCTACGTGCGCGTCGTGGACCCGGTGCCGGCGCCGGCGGGTGTCGACGAAGGCTGGTGGAACTCGTTGTCGCCGCGCGAGCAGCGCGCCATGATGGACGCGGCTCAGCAGATGCTCCAGCTGCATCCCGCCGTGTATTCCTCGATTGGCGATGTCATCAACCGGTTCTTCCGCGCGAAGATCGTTGGCGCGAAATACGATGCGCGGCTGATTGGCAGTGACTACACGAGCACGCCGGCAACAGGCGAGTTGTTCGCTGGTGGCGTCTATGGCTGCCTGCTGTACCGCCGGTTGGTGAGCGATCCGCAGTGGTTCATGAGCAACGACGCCACGTTGAGCTTCGCGATGAACCTGGTGACGGCGTTGGCGGAGGCGGAATTCTGGTCGTCACCGCTGCGCGCGATGACGTTCGGGCGGAACGGCATCGTGGGCGCAGCCATGGCACACGCCGATCCGTACGGCCGGGATTGCGCGCGCATGGTCTTCGATTCCATTCCCGGTGGTCGCATCTCGATCACGGATCCGTATTCGGCGCAGGTACTGCCGCCGGGTGGTGGTGGCTACACGCCGCCACGGCCGCCGGAGCCGACGCCCCCGCCTGGCTGGTACGACTACTGAGCTCGCACTTGAGATGACGACGCGCTGACTGGCGTCGACATGCTATGACGCGCGGGTGTGCACCGATCGGAGCGCACCCGCGCACGCGTACTCGCTCACGCGTGTTTTCATTTGCTTGTTCACCCTGCGGGCCGGAGTTTTTGATGATTTCACGACATGCGGTTGCTCTCTGTGTGGCCACAATCACGGCGCTGCCATGCGCGGCGCAGGTCTCCGGCGTCGCGATGACGCCGCAGGCGGCGTTCGAGAGTTACGTCCGCGTGACGGCGACGCTGGGCCAGCCGGCATCAGCGCTGCAACGGATGTGGCCGACCACGCTCGAGGCGAAGACGGTCGCGCCAAGCCTCGCGCTGACGGCGGCGCAGCGCGTGTCGGTCGCGATCAGCGACCCGACGCCGCGCGACTCCGTCCGGCGGGTGGTCAGGGCGCATTTCACCGACGTGGTCGCGGACACCCTGGCGCTGCGCGCGCACGTGCACTGGATGCAGACGCGATTGCAGTCGCTGCTCGGCGGCCCGGATCTGTGTGCCACGCCGATGGGCGATCCCGCGCAATTGCACGCGGCACAATCGGTGGCGCGCGTCTGGTCGCGCGGACTCGCCGGGCAGGAAACGGAGCTGCACTGGGAAGTCACACCCGGCGGTCCGTACCTGATCACCGTCACGGCAGGTCACGCGGCGAGCCGTGGTGTTGCCACCCTGGCCTGCAACGCGCGCATGCCCTGACCCTGCGCGCGTTGCTTCCTGTGGTGGTCGAGGTGCGTGTTTCCTGACGCATGCGGACGCCGGAACGATGCTGCGGCTGCTCGTGTCGGTGCTCGATACTGCGACGCCGTGATGCTACTGCGCGCCAGGCACCGTGAGCAGCGACAGCACGAGTTCCGTCGCACGATCGGCGGCACCGAGTCCATTCCAGACCCGCGCGCGCGCGCGCGCACCGGCGTCGCGGCGCGCCGCAGGTGCGTCGGGCGACAGCCAGGCGGCGAGCGTCGATCGCAGTTCTCGCCCGTCCGTCACGGCCCGTGCGCCCCGGTCGCTGATCAGCAGTCCGGCATCTCGGCTGTTGGCGTGACGTGGCCCGAACCCCCCCGGTGCGCCGAAGGCTGCCGGCTCCAGCACGGAGTGCAGCCCGGCGTCATGAAAGCCACCGCCGACGAACGCCACGTCGGCCACCGCATACAGGTCGCCGAGGACACCAATGCGGTCCACCAGCACCACGTCGGCCGCTGAGTCGGTGGGTGCAATCGCGTCGGATGCATCAAGACGACTGCAACGCAGCGATGCGGCCACTGCCCATCGCTCGATCGGTTCCAGATGCGATGGCGTGGGCTCGTGCGGTGCGATGATCAGCCGCAGCATTCCGGGCCAGCGGGCGGTGAGCTCTTGCCATGCGCGCAGCAGGACGGCTTCATCGGCGGGCCAGGTGCTGCCCGCCACGAGCGTGATGCGCGGCGCGGCGCGAAAGCGTTGAAGCCAGGGCGTAGTCGCTGCAGCGCATTGCGCGCGCGCCCAGACCTGGTCGTACCGCGTATCGCCCATGATCGAGATCACACCCGGGCGCACGCCGATGTCGACGAGACGGGCCGCGTCTGCATCGTCGATAGCTCCGACGGCCTGCAGCGCCGCATGTGCGTCGCGCGTCAGCGCTGTCGCGATGCCGCCACGCCTGCCCGAAGATGCGGCGAGTGTCGCGCTGATCATGCCAAGCGCAATGCGGCGGCGTACCGCTTCCTCGACCAGCACGGGCCACACATCGAGCTTGCTGAAGACCAGCGCCGACGGCACCAGCGCGTCGAGCGCAACGCCCATCGGTGCGGCGACGTCGAACGGCAGGTAATCGCAAAAGTCGGCGCCCGTGCGCTGCGCGAAACCGGCGGCGCTGGGCGAGAAGTGCGTGTAAGCCTGCTGCACATCGGGCCGGCGCGTCTGCAGCCGCGACATGACGGGTGTGGCTTGCAGTCCCTCGCCCACACTCGGTGCATGAAACCAGACGAGGGGGCGCTGCCGGTCGCGCCCCGTGGTTCCGAACGCGCGGTACCGGTCCAGCAGACCGCGACGGCCACGGATGCTGCGCGCAAGCTTTCCGTCGCCAGGCATGCCGGTTGCCACGACCGCCTGCGCCAGCATGCCGGCACCGCCGTAAAGCGCGCGGAGCAGCCTGTTCATCGTGCGCTGATCAGCGTCGCCGCGCCGGCGCGAGATCAGCGCTTTGCTGCGGCCAGGTTGGCGTCGATCACGCGCTTGAAGTCACTGAAGGGATACGCGCCGCTGAGCAGGCTGTCGCCGATGATGAACGCCGGCGTGCCGTTGATTCCGGCGCTGGACGACCGCTCGGCATCGCTGGCGATGAGCGGGCGCGTTGCATGCGAGCTCACGCAGGTGTCGAACGACGCCGCGTCCATCGTCATGCTGCGTGCAAAGCGACCGAACATGGTGTCGGCCTTCGTGATGCCGGACCATCGGTCCTGCGACGAGAACAGCGAGTCGTGCATCGCCCAGAACTGACCTTGCACGGACGCACACATCGCAGCCTCGGCGGCGGGCCATGCATTCTGGTGACTGCGCAGCGGCAGGTTCACGTATGCCATGCGAACCTTGCCGCTCTCGACATAGGCGGCGCGGAGCGCGGCGTACGTCTGCTCGTGGAACTGCTTGCAGTACGGGCACTGGAAGTCGCTGACCTCCAGCACCATCAGACTGGCGGACGAGTTTCCGGTGATGCGGCCAAGGTCTGCCTTGCGGAGCAATGCGGTATCCATCGTCACGGCAACCGAGTCGGGCCCGTACGTCGCCACGGCAGCCTTGGACGCGGCGGCGGCTGACGGCGCGGCGCTCTCCGCGGTCTTGGTGGAGCAGGCAATGAAGACGGCAGCCGCGAGGGCGCCGAGTGCGAAGCGAGCGGTCATAATCACGGGGTGGGGATGAGGTGACAAAACTACTGTACCGGACGCCCACCCTGCGTGGCGGGCTACTGCGAGCCCCACCCGTCGTTACACCCTCGCGTCGATGACACTTCCGAGCGACCCGAGCGTATCATTCCGCGTCCCCTGACCAAAATCGATGCTCTTCTTTTCGGCGCTCGTCGCCGGTGTCATTGCCCTGATTCAGGGCATCAGCGTTCCGGCGACCCCGACGGGGTACGTCAGCGATTTCGCGAACATTCTTCCACCGGATCGCGTCACGCTGCTGACGCGGATCGCTGAAGACGTCAAGGCGAAAAGCGGTGGTGAGATCGCCATCGTGACGTTGGCGGATATCGGTGACCGTCAGGCGTCGGAGTTCGCGCTGGAGATCGGTCGTCGCTGGAAAGTGGGGCAGAATGACGCCGTAGGCACGCGTTCTCGCAATGCCGGCGTCGTGATCCTGCTGGTACCGAAGGAGACGAACCGCAGCGGTCGCGGTGCCTGCCGGATCGAGGTCGGGCAAGGCAGCGAAGGGTTCATCACCGACGCGATGTCCGGCGATATCTGCCGCGAGGCGACACCCCTCTTCGCACAGCAGGAGTATGCGCGCGGGCTCACGATCGTGACGGCACGAGTGGCCGAGCGGTTCGCGACGGAGTTCGGATTTGTGCTGGACACGACGCTGGTACCGCGGCGTTCGGTCGGGCAGCCGCGCCAGACCACGGTGAACCCGCTGGTCGTGATCCTGATCATCATGGTCATCATGTACGTCGTGTTCAAGGGTCGCGGCGGACGTGGTGGCAGAGGCGGCGGCGGTGGCGGCTTCATTCCCGTGATCCTGCCGGGCTTCGGTGGGGGCGGTTGGGGCAGCGGTGGCGGATTCGGTGGAGGTGGCGGCGGCGGCGGTGGATTTGGCGGATTCGGTGGTGGCGGCGGCTTCAGCGGGGGCGGAGGAGGCTCGGAATGGTGAGCATGGCAGCGGCAGGCAAATCGAACGAGGCGAGCGCCATCGCAACCGGAGAATTTCTGGCCGCGATGCAGTCGCTGCATGGCGACGCGTTGCGCACGGTGGTTCGATTCGGATCGGCAGTCGCTGGCGAAGTGTTCACCGGACAGTCCGACACGAACCTGCTGATCATCGTGGACACGCTTCCCTTGTCGGTCCTGCTGACGAATGCGCCGGCGGTGCAGCAGTGGACGTCGGCTGGCAACCCGCCGCCGCTGCTGCTCACACTGGATGAATGGCGCTCCTCGGCCGACATCTTCGCCATGGAGTATGCGGACATCCTGCACCGCCATGAGGTGCTGCTGGGCACGGCACCTTTCGATGGCGTGCAGGTGCAGCGCGAGGACCTGCGGCTCCATGTGGAGCGCGAGGTGATGGGCAAGCTGCTTCAGCTGCGCCGCGCCGTCATGGCCGTGGGCAGCGACCAGGGGCAGCAGCGCTCGCTGCTGCTGAACGGTCTGTCCACGTTGATGGTGATCTTCCGCGGCGTGTTGCGTGTGGCGGGTACCGCCCCATCGAAGGATTACCTGCAGCTCAGCCGGGATGTCGGCGCGCTGGCCAGCCTGGATGCGACACCGTTCGAACGACTGGTGCAGCACGCGCGCCGCGAGGTGCAGATTCCTGTGGCGGATGCGACATCGGTGCTGACGGGTGTACTGATCGGCATGGAACAGCTGGTTGCGTATCTGGATCGCGCAGATGGGAGCGCGCGGACCGGCAGCACCTCGTCGTGATGAGCGACGTCGCGCGCCACCCTATCCCCGGCATTGCAGGCTGCAGCGCCGTTCACTTCCGAACTTCGAGAGACGACACGATGCGTACGATGACGATGGATCGACCTGACACGGTGCGCGGCGCGACGGCGCGATGGATGCGCCGCGTGGTACTGCTTCTGCCGTTGGCGCTCGGCGCCTGTGGCTACAACACGATCCAGACGCTCGATGAGTCGGCGGCAAAGTCGCAGAAGGAGATCGAGGTGCAGCTGCAGCGCCGCGCCGACCTGGTTCCGAACCTGGTGGCCACGGTGAAGGGCTTCGCGGCGCAGGAGTCGAGCATCTTCATCGCAGTCGCGCAGGCACAGCGCGGGCTGACGGGCGCGTTGGCGCGACCGGGTGGTGCAAGCCCTGCGGAGCTGGCCACGACGAACGACGCGCTGTCGCGCGCCGTGATTCCGATGATGACGCTGGTGACGAGCTACCCGCAGCTCAAGAGTGATGCACAGTTCCTGCGCCTGCAGGATGAACTCACGGGCACGGAGAACCGCATTGCGGTGAGCCGAACGGATTACAACAATTCGGTGAACGAGTACAACAGCTACATCCGCAAGTTTCCAGCGGTGATGACGGCGAAGGTGCTCGGCAGCAAGTCGCGTGAGTACTTCGAGGTCAGCGATTCGGCCAAGCGTGGGGCGCCGGTGGTGGATTTCAACGCGGCACCTGCGACGGCACCCGCTGCACCTGCGGCACGACCGTAACTCTTTTCTCCGGGCGGGCTGGATGAGTGCAGCATCGTCAGCGTGTGTGAGCGGCAAGCAGCGGCGCTTTCATCCGCTACTGCTCTGCACCATGCTCTCCATCTTGCCCCTGGCGGGTGGCTGCATGTGGCGCAGGCCCGCCGCCGATCTGCCGGCACCTGTGGCGATGACCTACACGGTTCCGGTGACGGTCGAAAGCCGGTTTCGTGAGGACCTGACGTTGTACATCCTGCACGACGGCATGGCGAGCCGGCTGCAGCGGATCGGCAGTTCATCGACCACGAAATTCGTGGTGCCGGCGCATCTGATCGGGAGCATGGGCGAGCTGGCGCTGCAGGTCGAAGGCGTTGGCGCACGTTCCGGAATGTCGGGCCGCTTCTCGACGGGTCGGCTGCGCGTGCTGCCGGGGCAGGGGGTCGTCTGGACGCTGGAGACGCGACTCGAGCGCAGTTTCGCGCAGGTTGTGCCGGTGGAGTCGATGGTGGCGGACACGACGCGCCGATAACCGCACGCGTCCTGCAGTTGAAGAGGCAAAAGCGGGGGCGTGCATACTTTGCACGCCGCCGCTTCGTGTTCACTGTCGCTGGATTCCGCATCGGTGCTTTAGCCGGTTCGCCGTTGGCCCCGGCCCGCGCGCCGGGG
>JACMPK010000048.1 GCA_014377535.1 Gemmatimonadaceae bacterium | reverse complement strand
GCCTGCTTACGGACGCCGCTGGCCGCCACTGCCGGCACCGCGACTCGGCTTGTCGATCGGCATACTTAAGCTCGACATCGTGTCGCGACGCATGGTGGGGTCGTTGCGCAGCAGCGCGGTGTCGCTTGGCGCGTTCACGGCGGGCTGACTGTCCGCAAGAGCCGCGGCCGCACTGTCGCGACCTGCGTTGTCACGCGTGCCGCCGCATGCGACGAGCGAGGTCATTCCAAGTGCCACGACGTTCAGGCGCAGAAATGTGTTGATCATGATGATGTGCTCCAGAGTGAGGTGTCGTCCACGCACACTTTGCACAACCCATGCCTTCGGTGCGAGCGCCAGCGTGGGTCGCACACCGATTGAACTCGCAGTCACACCGCAGCGTTCGCCGCGCGCCGGTGTAGGCCATACCAGCCGTACGCACGCACCAGCAGCAGCGCCGCAAACAGCGCGAAGTACACCAGTGGCCAGAACGTGTCCTTCTTCACGGCCCACAGATAATGCGTGGTGGCCGTCACCGCCACGACGTACGTGAGCTGATGCAACCGCTTCCATCGCGGTCCGCCGAGCTTGCGCGCCATGAAGTTCGGTGACGTGATTGCGAGTGGCACGAGGATCAGCCAGCTCAGCATGCCGATCGTGATGTACGGCCGCTTCAAGATGCTGGTCCAGATCTCGCCGAACTGCAGCTCCAGATCGAGGCCGAAATAGATGAGCATGTGCGCCGTCGCATAGAAGAACACGAACAGGCCCAGCATGCGCCGGTACATGTTGAGCCAGGTCCAGCCCGTGAGTTGCTTCAGCGGCGAAATGGCAAGCGTGTATGCCAAACTCCGCAGCGCCAGCGTGCCCGTGCTGATCTCGAGGATCTTCACCACGTCACCGTCGAGCTGATCTGCAAAGAGCGCGTACGCGAGCCAGATCGCAGGCGCCAGCAGCACCGCGAACACCAGCGGCTTCATGGCGCGCGCGATGCGCGGACCGCGCGGCCGCACACGTGTGGCCCGAGGGGCCGTCGCGGTCATCACAGCACCAACATCCGACCCAGCGTCGGCTGCGTGCATCGCGTCAGTAATTGCGCCGCAGGTCCATGCCGCCGTACATCGAGGCGACCTGCTCGCTGTAGCCGTTGAACATCAACGTCGGCTTGCGCAGCACCTCGCCCAGGCGACGCTCGCGCGCCTGGCTCCAGCGCGGGTGATCGACCGCAGGATTCACGTTGGCGTAGAAGCCGTACTCATCGCTCGCCGCCTTCATCCATGTGCTGGTGGGCTGCTGATCGGTGAACTTCAGCTTCACGATCGCCTTGATGTTCTTGAATCCGTACTTCCACGGCACGACGAGTCGCAGCGGCGCGCCGTTCTGGTTTGGCAGCGTCTTGCCGTACATGCCCGTGGCCAGGAAAGCGAGCGGGTTGAGTGCCTCGTCGATCCGCAGTCCTTCCGTGTACGGCCACTGGATCGTCGCGCGGCGCTGCCCCGACATCTGGCTCGGATCGTAGAGCGTCGTCAGCTCGACGTACTTCGCCGATGGCAGCGGGTCGGCGCGACGGATCACGTCGGCCAGCGGAATGCCACGCCACGGAATCACCGCACTCCACGCCTCGACACAGCGGAAACGGTAGGTGCGGTCCTCGATGCGGCTTGGCGACAGGAAACTGTCGAGCGGCATGCTGCCCGGCTTGCGGCACAGGCCCTCGATCTTCACCGACCAAGGGCGCGCCTTGAACTGCTGCGAGTTGGCTTTCGGATCTTCCTTGTCCGTGCCGAACTCGTAGTAGTTGTTGTAGCTCGTGACCTTGCTCTCGTCGGTGACCTTGTCGCCCTGCTGCGCCTCCACCGTGCTGAACCCACCCATCAGCCCTTCCGCAACAGCGCCAGTTGCCGACAGGGCGCCGATGCTGCCCACCATGCCCAGGAACTCTCGACGGTTCAAATACTCCGCCTCGGGCGTGATCTCGGACGACGGCGGCTCGATGCGCTTGCGAATCAACATGGCTCTGGAAGGCAGGGGGACGGAGACTGCGGGCAGACAGGGACAGGCGAACAGACACACAGCATCGCGAGCAGACGAGATCCGACACCCTCGCTGCGACACAATCGCTGCGCCGCAATCGCTACGACGCTTTCGCTACAACACCTTCCGTGCCCAGAGGAGCCGCTGGATGACGTTGATGCCGACCAGCGCCGACATCAGCGCGAACAGTGTGACCAGACGATCCGGAAACAAGAAGAACAGGGTAAAGAACACGATGGTTTCGAATCCCGCGATCAGCGCGGGCGGCATGGTCACAGTGGTCAGTTCGCCGGAGGCACCTGCGCCGGATGCACGCTTCTCGAGGACCGCCGCCAGATACATCCAGCTGCAGGCGTTCACGAAGAAGGCGCCTTCCAGCAGCACTGCCATTACGAGGACACCCCGCTCCACGCTGTGCACGGCGAATCCCAGCGGAATGGCGGCGTAGACCACGAAATCGAGCAGGATGTCGAAATAGCCACCGAAGTCGGTCTGGGTACCCGACAGGCGCGCGACACTGCCATCCAGCCCGTCGACCACGCGGTTGGCCAGCCAGAGCACGGCACCCACGCGCCATCGCCCACCAGCCGCTGCGACCGCTGCGGCAAGGCCGAGCAACAGCGCCATGAACGACAGCATGTTCGGCTGCACGTCGCGCAACAGCGAAGCCAGCGGGGCGAGAAGACGATCTTTCGTGCCGCGGAGCAGGTGATCGAACACTGTGGGTCAGTCGGGGGGGAAGAGTCTGGCACGGTGCAGCGTGACCTGCACAATGTCGCCGGTCCGAGCCACCGTGCCGCTCCCGGTCCGCACGCTGACGGTGGCACCAGCCGCATCGCGCAGCGTGATCCATACGTCGCGGGCACCGTCGCGGCGGTCGGTGACGGTCAGGCCCGGCAACTCCGACATGCCGACCCCCGCAGCGGCGTCGCTGCACGGCGAGACCTGCACCTCATGCGCGCGCACACAGGCAACCACCGGACCATGCCCGGATGCTTCGCCGCCGCCCGCCGGCGCACCCGCCAGCGGCACCAGGCCACCGGCCCAGCGGAACAGCGCGGAGCCCGCACGGGCGACCACCTCGCCGGGCACCTCGGCGTAGATGCCAAGCAATCGCGCGACCGCCAGCGATGGTGGCGCCGCGAGCAGTGCATCAGGTGCGTCGAGCGCGGTCTGCGTGCCAGCACCGAGCGTCAGGATGCGCGTGGCTATTGCCAGCGCGTCGTCCAGGTCGTGCGTCACCAGCACCATCGCGGCACCACTCGCCTGCCGCGCGGCCTGCAGCGCATCACCCACATCGCGCCGCACCGCAGAATCGAGCGAGGCCAGCGGCTCATCGAGCAGCAGCACGGCCGGTTCGGCGCAGAGCGCGCGGGCCAGCGCCACCCGATGCCGCTGCCCACCACTGAGCTGGTCCGGCATGCGCATCGCCAATGCATCGACCTGCAGGCGCGCGAGCCATTCCATCGCGCGCCGCGCCGCGTCACGCGTGCCGACACCCCTGACCTGCAACGGAAACGCCACGTTTCCCACGACGGTGCGATGCGGAAAGAGCACCGGCTCCTGATGCAGGTACACCACACTGCGCTGCTCCGGGCGGAGGGCGGTGACGT
>JACMPK010000047.1 GCA_014377535.1 Gemmatimonadaceae bacterium | reverse complement strand
TCCGTCATCGCGGCGTGCGCCGGCATGCGCGCATCACTCACCAGCGCGAACACCGAGCCATTACTGGACTCCACGGCATTCCACGCAATGCGCTGGCCGGAGGCATGCGCGACCGGTGCGCTGCGTCTGTCAGCGGTGACTCGCATCACGTGACGACGATCGAGGTCGCCGATGTTCGTGTTGTAGATCACGCCCGAGTTATCCCGCGTCGGCGCCACGAACTCCACCTCGCCGCGACCGGGCGTGAGCTCGACCGGCTGCCCACCCGTCGTCGCCACGCCGTACAGGTGCACCCACCCGCTCCGCTCCCACGGAAACACGATGCGATCGCCTGTCGTCCAGTGCAGCTGGTCGTCGGCGACGATGGCCTGATAGCTGCTGCCACGTCCGGGCGCCGCACGAAAAATTTCCTTCGCGGCGCCACTGGCGACATCGGCGACCAGGATGCTCCACGGTTGCGCGGCGCGCGTGGCGCGGAATCCAAGCTCCTGGCCCTCGTACGGCGTGCGCAGGAATGCCAGCTGCGTGCCACTGGGCGACCACACCGGTGACACGTCGCCATCAGTGCTCGGTGCCATCCATCGCAAGGTCTTCGCGATCATGTCGGACACACCAACGAAACTGTGCGTACCACGATTCGACACGAATGCGAGCTGCTTTCCGCTCGGCGACCATCGCAACGTGCTGGCGCTGCCGCGCATCCTGAACAGCGGCTGCGGTGTGCGCAGCGAATCACCGAGCGGCGCGCCATGGAAGACGGCGCCGCGTCGCATGAACACGATGTCTGTGCCCGTCGGCGACGGCGTCGGCGATGATCCTTCCGTCAGCCGCGCCGCCGGCGACCCATCGAGCTTCACGCGCCAGATCGCCTGCTCGGCACCGGCAGCACTACTGGTCGGGTTCGGGATCTCGCCGCTGCGATTGGGCCCGCCGCCGCGCACGAAGAACAACGTGCGTCCGTCGGCCGCAAATGCGAGCGACGTGATGTCCTGTCCATCGTCCTCGGTGAACGCCGTCACCATCCGCGCCGCCGCGCGCGTCGAGTCGCGAACCCAGACGTTGCGCACGCCGCGCGCATTCAGCACGAATGCCACGGCATCAGCCGCTTTCGCGGCCACGAGCGTCGCGGCGAACGGCGCACCATCGATTTCCCTCACACTCGGCTGCGTCCGCGCAGCCACTGGTGCCATGCACGCAACAACCCACAGCAGTCGACGCAGCCTCATTTTGTTCTTCCTGATGGTGGGGAGACCTTCGATGCCGCCTTCTGACTGCGTCCGCGTACGGACTGTGCTTGTCTCACGCCGAGTCATGGAGAGACAGTACGCAAGGACGTCATCGCTTGCCTCGCCGCGTCGGCGCGCAGCCGTGTCATTTACTCTTTTCACACGGAGACGCAGAGACACGGAGTCGCTTGCACTTGCAGCGTGTGGATGGTGGTACCACTATCTCTGACATTTTTTTATGGGAACTGCGCCTCGCGGACTTGGTTCCCAAAACAAGGCAGAATTTCGTACCGCGCTGAGCGCAACGGAACGAAAAATGTGATTCCTTTTCGCGAGGCGTTGAATGCGCGCCGAGCCCTCCGTGACTCCGTGTCTCCGTGTGAGAAGAGGTCAGTTCGCGACACACGGACACACGGACTCACGAATCGATCAATCAGCCTTGGTGCGCGGCTTGACCGGCTTCACGAACTGGTCCAGCCACGACACCATCTCCGCCAGTGTGTGCCCAACACTTTCGCGGCCCAGATACCCGTGCGCCTCGCCGGGCAACTGCACGTAGCGCACGATCGCGCCGGTGCCCTTCAGCGCGGCGTACATGCGTTCCGACTGGATCGGGAAGGTGCCGCTGTTGTCGTCGTTCATGCCATGGATCAGCAGCACCGGCGTCTTGATGCTGTCGGCGTACGTGAAGGGGCTCATGCGAGAGTAGATCTGCGATGCCTCCCAGAACGGGCGCTCTTCCTGCTGGAAGCCGAAGGGCGTCAGCGTACGATTGTAGGCGCCGCTGCGCGCGATGCCGGCACGGAAGATGTTGCTGTGGGCCAGCAGGTTGGCGGTCATGAACGCGCCGTAGCTGTGCCCACCCACGCCGATGCGATCACGGTCGGCCACGCCAAGGTCCACCACCTTGTCCACTGCCGCCTTCGCGCTGGCGACGAGCTGCTCCACATACGTATCGTTCGGTTCCTTGTTGCCTTCGCCCACGATCGGCATCGTCGGGCCATCCAGCACGCCGTAGCCCTGCGTCAGCATGAACAGGTGACTCGCGCCCGTGGGACGCACGAACAGGTACTGTGACCCGCGAACCTGTGCCGCCGCCTTGGCACTCTTGAACTCCTGCGGATACGCCCAGAAGAAGAAGGGCAGGCGACCGTCACGCGCGGCGTCGTAGCCGGCGGGCAGGTAGAGCGTGGCCGAGAGCTGCACGCCGTCGGGGCGCTGGTAGGTGATCAGCTTCGACGTGATGCCGGCGAATTGCGGCGCTGGATCAGTGAATGTCGTGAGCTGCTTTGGTGCCATGCGCGCAACGAGGTTGCGCACCCAGTAGTTCGGCGGCTCGGTCGTGGTCTGGCGACGTGTGAGCACGCGAGCGCCACGATCGTCCAGCATTGCGATCGGCTCCTCGTATTGCTCGCCCTGCGAGCGCCAGAGGCGCGTGGCCTTGCCTGTCGCGATATCCACGCGGTCAAGAAACGGCTGCGCGCCGTTCGGGCTTTCGCCGTCGCCCGTCACGAAGAACGCGGTGCGATCGGGTGTGGTCTTCGCGACCATCGTGCCCTGCGCGGTCATCGTCATCACCGGCGCGCCGGGATCGCTGTAGGCATCCTCCGCGCTGCGGTCGTGCAGCAGGCGCGGCGCGGCACCGGGCGTGGACGGGTTGAACAACCAGGTCTTCGTCTGGCGCGATTTCCACCAGTACTCGGTAATCATCGCCACGTCGCGCTTCATCCAGGTCACGCCGCGCACACGTGTGGCCACGGCGAGATGCTGCACCGGTGCATCGGTGAATGGCGCATCCAGCGTGACGACACGATCACGCTGTGCTGCAGTACGAGCCGGGTCGCCGCCATCCATCGCCTCGATCCACGCCAGCGTGGCCGGCGCATCGGCGCGCCATGCAATGCCGCGCGCACCCACGTCGACCGCGTCGAACGCGGTGGACTGCTCCGTGGCCAGTGGACGGTCGAACACCGTGTGCACGGTTTTTCCATCAGCGGCATGCACGGTCGTGACCAGCGGGAAACGCCCCATGGGCACCACATAGCTGTACGGCGTGTGGATGGCTGACGTCAGCACGTAGCGTCCGTCGGGCGACGGCGCGGCTGACGTGACGACGGCCGGCGCGCCGATGCTGCGTACGGCGCCATCCATCGACACGATCGCGACCTGGCTGGTGCCGAAGTATGTGAACCTCGCTTCGTCATATGCATCGCCCAGCAGGTCCTGGTACGTGCGCTCAGGTGCCTTGCGACCGAACGACTCCTGCGAGACTGGTCCGGACGGCACGGTGGGTGCCTGCGGTGCGGCGCCGCGTGATGCAGGAATCGTCTTGCAGAGCAGCGCGTCGCTGGTGGGCATCCAGGTGCAGGGATCGCCAAAGGAGCCGTTCACGCGCACGGTGCCCACGCGTGTCACCGCACCGCTCACGAGATCGAGGATGCCCATGCCTGCACCCTGATCGGTGATCATCGCGAATGCCGCACGCTTGCCATCGGGGCTCCAGCGCACGTTGCCGATCTTCACGCCGTCGGGCATCGTCACGGCGCGCGTCTCGCCACTGGCGATCGACATGATTGCGAGGCTCGTGCTGATCACCGCACGCGAGGGGAAGTTGGTGTTTGGATTCAGGCGCTGGCCGGCCATCGGCACATACGGTGCGGCGACTTCGGCGATGCTGGGCAGCGTGGAACGGCCGAGCAGCAGCAGCTGCGTGTTGTCGGGACTGACGGCGACGCGAGCCGTTGGCGTCGCGTCGAGGATGCTGCGAATCGGTTCGGGTGGCTGGCGGTAGCCGTCCTGCGCGGCGACGAGCGCCGGAAGCAGCAACGAGGCGGCGGCGACGCGACGGACGAGTGGTGCAAGGCTGCGCATGTGACACCCTGTGTGCGGATCGGTGATGCACGACGGAGACGCGTGAAGTGTACGCACCGCCACCGTACTGCGCTTCGTCGGGACGCGGCATGACGGGTTGCATGCGTGCGCGGTGTCTCGCGCCTGGTCACGCCGCTACTGCTGCGACTTTCCTTGCGATCGCCACCCGTCCTCGGTACTGTAAGTCAGTACAATTCTCACGTGATCTGGCCATCCGGAAGTCCGGTGAAACACCGGCGCGGCCCCGCCACTGTAAGGAACGGCTGACGAAAGTCAGCGGCATCGAGCGTGACGCCACTGCCGCGAGTAGCGCGACGGGAAGGCAACTCGGTGGTTCCGAGCCAGGAGACCGGCCCTGATCACGCCCGCGGCAGGCCCCTCGAGGGAGGGGAGCGGGGTGATCGTGCACGTCATCGTCGCCATGGGCGCTCGATGTCATGTCCGGCTACCCCCGTTCAGTCCACCAGTGGACGGACGGGTTTTTCGTATCCGTGCTCTTGGGTGTGCATCGGATGTGTGAAGCCTGTTCAACACGACGTGGCGCTGTGCACGGGCATTCCGGTAACGCGAGGCTGCGAGGGACGCCACGCGTCGAGACACTGATGTCCATTCATTTTCGCACTCTCGTCCTTGCGACGCTCGGTGCCTCCGCCCTTGGCGCACAGCAGCCAGGCCGCGATTCCGCGCGCACCCCGCGCCTCCCGAAAGTCATCACCACGGCGTCGCGCTACGCCACGCCCGCCGAATCGCTGCCGCGTCGCGTGGAAGTCATCTCGCGCGCGCAGATCGATGCCACACCCGCGCTCGACCTGGTGGACCTGCTGAAGAAGCGGGCCGCCATCGACGTGGTGCAGTATCCCGGATTGCTCGGCGGTATCGGCATCCGCGGCTTCCGTCCGCAGGTCGGCTCCTTGCAGCAGCGCTCACTGATCCTGCTGGACGGCCGCCCCAGCGGTATCACGAACGTGTCGCTCCTCGACCTGCAGGATGTCGAGCGCATCGAAGTGCTGAAGGGACCCGCATCGGCGCTGTACGGCTCCACCGCGATGGGTGGCGTGGTGAACGTCGTCACGCGTCGTCGCACGGGTGCCTTCAACGGACTGCTCTCTGCATCGGCCGGCAGCTTCGGTGCATCGGAGTTCCGCGTGCAGGGCGGTGGCCGGGTGTTTCGCGGTGTCGATGCCGACGTCAGCGTGCGTCGCTACGACCAGCGCGAGAACTTCGACATCGGCGGCGGTAATTCGCTGCGCGGCATCTTCGGGCGCGACAGTGCACTGAAGATCTATCCGGCCCGCAACAAGCCAAATCGCTACGTCGCGGATACGCTGGGCGACGGTATCACGCGAGTCTTCACCACGATGGCGACGACGAGCGGCAATGCGCGCGTCGGCGGCACGATCGGTGGCCGCGTGCGCGTCGATGTGCGCGGCGACCTGTTCGACGCACGTGATCTGCCATCGCCCGGCGACCTCTTCTCGGCCGCCACAGCGTTTCCCGGCAACAGCCGGAAGAATCTGTCGCGCGCCGGCGGCGCGGTGGAGCTGGGCGGAACGTTCGGCAGCAATGCCCTATTGGCACGTGCGTTCGCGACGAACGAGAACAGCGACTACCTGAACCGTCCCGACAGTGTGCGCTTCGTGAACTTCGTCACGCAGGTGCTCACCACCGGCTTGCAGCTGCAGGATGTGCTGCAGGTGCGCGGCCAGCAGCTCGTGGTGGGCGTCGATGCCACGAACCAGCGCGCCACGTCGCGGCGCTACGCGTCGGCCACGACGGAAACGGGCACGTTCAGCCCGAACAGCGAGATCCGATCGCTGGCGGCGTTCGGCGAGGCGCGCCTCACGGCGCTGCAAGGCCGGCTGGTGACCACGATCGGTGCCCGTGCCGATCGCGTGACGCTCGCGTTGCGCTCCACGCCATTGCGCACCGACGTCATTCCCGGTGACGATGCGTTCAACGTGTTCAATCCGAGCGCCGGCGTGCTGTACGCCATCGGCGGCGGTGTGCGTGCGCATGGCAGCATTGGTCGCGCGTTCCTGGCTCCCGACGCATTCGGTCGCGCTGGAATCACGCAGACGGTGGCCGCGAACGTGGCGTCGATCACGTTCGGCAATCCCGGACTGAAGGCCGAGCACGCAATCACGGCTGACCTTGGCCTTGGCATCACGCGGATGGACGGTGCGTTCGATCTCGACGTGACGTATTTCCACACTGATGTCACCGATCGCATCACGTCGGCGCGCGCATCGTTCGCGGCCGGCTCGCGGCCCGTGCTGGCCAACGGCAACCTCGTGTCGCGCGTCAGCACGTCGGTGAATGCCGGCAACGCGCAGATTCGAGGGCTGGAAGGTGCGGTGCGCTACGACATCGGCGCCGCGCTTGGACGGAGTTGGTCGCTGAATGCGTTCGCGAACGCGACACGAATCTTCTCCGCCACCGAAACCATGCCGACCGTCACGGTGAACGCGGCGCAGTTCAATGGCCAGACGAACTTCTCGCCCACGTCGATCTTCCAGGGCGTGCGGATCGGCGCCCCGCTGACCGAATTGCGCATCAAGAACGTGGCGTCGGCGAACTGGAACGTCGGTCTGGAATACGACGACCGCTCCCGCTTCCGGATCGGCGCGCTGGGCCGGTACGTCGGCACCCGCACCGACAATGACTTCAGCGATTTCAGCGATGTGTCGGACATCGAGTATCCGCCATTCGCGGTGCTGGACCTGACCGGCGGTGTGCGCGTGACGCGCCGGATCAGGGCCGATGTGCAGGTGAATAACGTGACAGACGAGAACTATTACGAGAAGCGTGGATACAACCTGCCGGGTCGCGCCTTCACGGTGCGCGTGTCGACGGCGTTCTGACTTTCGGCAGCAGCGACGACTGCCTGTGACACAGTCAGGATCAGGCGGTCACGGGTGAAACCGAACGGGGCTCGCGGCGTGTAGTATTCCGCCGTGACCCTTGTTCGACAACGACTCTCATCCGAGCCCGTCCGATGTCCACACGATATCGCTCATTGCTGTTCTTGATGCTCGCTGCCGCGCCACTTGGCGCGCAGCGAGCATCGGTCCGTCCTGCCGGTACTCCCGCCGCGGCAGTGAAAGGCGCCACGGTGGAAGGCATCACCGAATACCGCCTGGCCAACGGCCTCAAGGTCCTGCTTTTTCCTGATCAGTCCAAGCCGACCGTGACGGTGAACATCACGTATCTCGTCGGCTCGCGTCACGAGGCGTACGGTGAGACGGGCATGGCGCATCTGCTCGAACATCTCGTGTTCAAGGGCACGCCGAAGCACCGTGACATCCCGAAGGAACTCACCGAGCGCGGCGCGCGCCCGAACGGCACCACCTGGTTCGATCGTACGAACTACTTCGAGACCGTCCCCGCCACCGACGGGAACCTGGCGTGGGCGCTGGACCTCGAGGCCGACCGCATGGTGAACTCGTTCATCGCGCAGAAGGACCTCGAGAGCGAGATGACCGTCGTGCGCAACGAGTTCGAGTCGGGGGAGAACAGCCCTGAGAGGACGATGTGGCAGGCGCTGATGGCCACGGGCTACCACTGGCACAATTACGGCAAGAGCACCATCGGCGCACGCTCAGATATCGAGAACGTCCCGATCACGCGGCTGCAGGCCTTCTATCGCAAGTACTACCAGCCCGACAACGCGGTGCTCGTCGTCGCCGGCAAGTTCGACGAAGCGAAGGTCATCGCGCAGGTCAACCGTCGCTTCGGCACCATCCCGCGGCCGGCGCGCTCGCTGGAACGGGGCAACCTGTTGTACGCGACCTACACCCGCGACCCGGCGCAGGACGGAGAACGCACCGCTACCATCCGCCGCGTCGCCGACAAGCAGCTCATCGGCGTGATGTACAAGGTGCCGGCGCTGGCGCACCCCGACAACGCCGCCGTGCAGGTGCTCACCGCACTGCTCGGCCAGACGCCGGGCGGGCGCTTCTATCGCGCTCTGGTCGAGACGAAGCTCGCCGCACGCGTGACGGCTCTCACGTTCGACCTGCGCGAACCGGGCGCGATGATCGCCTGGGCCGACGTGCGCAAGGAGCAGTCACTGGATTCGGCACGCGTCGCCATGCTGCGCGTGCTGGATCAGGCCAGCACCACGCCGTTCACCATTGAAGAGGTGGAGCGCGCGCGCAATGAAGTGGTGAGCAGCATTGAACAGGCGATGGACAACTCCGAGAGCGTCGGCTTCGGGCTGACCGAGTACGAGGCGAGCGGCGACTGGCGCCTGCTGCACCTCACGCGTGACCGGCTGAAGGCGGTCACGCCCGCCGACGTGCAGCGTGTGGCATCGGCGTACCTCAAGCCCGACAATCGCGCGACCGTCGCATTCGTCCCGACCGAGAAGCCCAACCGCGTCGAAATTCCCGAGGCGCCGGACGTGCAGACCCTGGTGCGCGATTACCGCGGCACGCAGAAAGTGGCCGAGGGCGAGGCGTTCGATGCCACGCCGGCGAACATCGATGCGCGCACCATCAAGGCCGCGTTGTCGAACGGCATGCGAATCACGTTGCTGCCCAAGCGCACCCGAAGCGCTGTGGTGCAGGGCACTATCGCGCTGCGCTTCGGCACCGAGCAGTCGCTGGCCAACCGCCGTGTGCCGGGAAGCATCGCCGGCGCCCTGCTGATGCGCGGCACCGTAGTACGCAACCGGCAGGCCATGAAGGACACGCTCGACAAGCTGAAGGCGTCGGTGAGCGTCAGCGGCTCCGCCCGCTCGGCCACCGCCACGTTCCAGGTGCGACGCGAGAATCTCGCGCCGACGATGCGGCTGGTTGCCGAGATGCTGCGCACGCCGTCGTTCGACGCCGGCGAGTTCGAGAAGCTGCGCACCGAGACGCTGGCGGAGCTGGAGGCGGCCCGCAGCGATCCGCAGCAGCTGGCGATGGTCGCGCTGCCGCGCGTGACGGCGCCGACTGACCGCGCACATCCGTTGTATGCGCCGACGCTGGACGAGTCGATCGCCGACTGGAAGGCTGCCACCGTCGAAACGGCGCGTGCGTTTCACCAGGAGTTCTACACGGCGAAGTACGGTGACCTGGGCCTGGTAGGTGACTTCGATGCCGACTCGGTGCGCACACTTGCCGGTTCGCTTTTCGGCGATTGGACCACCGACAAGCCGTGGGCGCTGGTGACGCAGGCCTACACGCGCACCGACTCGTCGCTGGTGAGCATCGAGACGCCGGACAAGGCGAACGCAATGTTCCTCGCGGTGCAGACGATCCGCGTTGCCGACGGCGACCCTGATTACGCGGCCGTCGCACTCGCCACCGAAATTCTGGGTGGCGGGTTTCTGAAGAGCCGCATGGCGGACCGACTCCGGCAGCGTGATGGGTTGAGCTACGGCGTGGGGTCGCAGATGATCGTCACGACCGGCGATTCGCTGGGCCGTGTGCTCACCTACGCGATCTATGCGCCGCAGAACCTTGACCGCCTGCAGCTTGGTTTTCGAGAAGAGCTGGACAAGCTGGTGACGGGTGGCATCACGGCCGAAGAGCTGGAGGCCG
>JACMPK010000046.1 GCA_014377535.1 Gemmatimonadaceae bacterium | reverse complement strand
TGGCAAGGCGCGCTCGATCGCTATCCGGCGGTGGTGGCGGGGCAAAACGTGGCCGCGTTGCTACAGCTGGACCAGTGGTATCGCGATGAGCTCCCCGGCCTGATAACGGCGCGCAGCATGCCACACGCGACGCTCGCGGAACTGGTGCGCGTGACGGAATGGAAGATGTACCGCGGTGTTTGGCGCGCACCGAATCTGGTGCGCGTCCAGCGCAACGACGCAGACTTGGTCCGTGCGACCACCGCGCGAGCGCTCGCACTCGTGCCGCACCCGACGAAACCCGTCACCGAGATCGCCACACTCGACGGCGTGGGTCCGGCGACGGCGTCGGCAATCATGGCGGCCTCCGCGCCATCGATCTACCCCTTCTTCGACGAACTCGTTGCGGCGCAGATTCCGTCGCTCGGGCCCGTCGCGTGGACGCGCGGCTACTACGCGAAGTACGCCGAGGCGCTGCGTGTTCGCGCGGGGGAGTTTGGAACGTCGTGGACACCGGTCATGCTCGAGCGCGCGCTCTGGGCGAACGTCGGTGGTAAAGCCGGTTTTTCTGCTGACTGACTGTAGAAACCGATTAGCAAGTGGGACAGGCCGCGTAAGGTGTGGTGGCGTACCGATCTTCCCGGTGAAGGCAAGGTCAAGTTCGTGGAGCCGAGGAATGTCGCTGGCGGCGTCGAGATTCACTTCAGTCGCAGATTGCAGCGGCGATGGCGAAGCAACGGCAGCGGCGTTTGCTCTCGCAGTGGAAGCGCAACGAGGCCGGTGGCACCTACGGCGCACGTGATGACGAAGGTCTGACGCATCGTTCGGTTTCGGATGGCGATGACGGCTGCGCCCGCGTTGCACGGCGGCTGCGCGTGATATCGCGAATCTGCCGGGTGCATACGGTTCGTGGATCGAGGGCACCCGGAACGTCAGCGGCACTGTTCATTCGTGCTTCGATGAAACCAGCCGGAATGGCCCGCGTACGGGGATTCGACGCCGCACTTTTTCCGGGCTGATGTCGCGGTGGCAACCAATACGAGTGGGCGCGCATCCAACGCAGCGTTCCGTCGTACCTGGCCAGCTCACTCTCCCACGCACCTACGTACTGCCATGCTCCGAAACCTGCGGCTTGCCGCGCGCATGCTGTCGAAGACGCCATTCGTGACGTGTATCGCCGTGCTCTCCCTGGCACTTGGCATCGGCGCGAATTCGGCAATCTTTTCGCTGTTTGATCAGATGCTGCTGCAGCCGCTGCCGGTGCCGAGTCCTGAGGAGCTGGTGAACCTTGGCGCCCCAGGGCCAAAGATGGGTTCCACGCAGTGCTCGCAGGCGGGCAGCTGCGAGGTGGTGTTCAGCTATCCCATGTACCGTGATCTCGAGCGCACCCAGACGGTGCTTACGGGGCTCGCTGCACACCGCGCCTTTCAGCCGAGTCTCGCGATTGATGGTGAGCCGCTGACGGGACAGGGCGTGATGGTCTCGGGTTCATACTTTCCCACGCTGCAGCTGCAGTCGGCGGCAGGCCGACTGTTCACGGTGGCAGACGACGCACCCGTCGGCGCCAACTTCGTGGCGGTACTCGGGTACGATTTCTGGCGCGACCGCTTCGGCAGTTCGCCGTCAGTGATCGGCAAGACGATCCGGATCAACGGCAAGGCATTCAGCGTCATCGGCGTTGCGCCGAAGGAGTTCAGCGGCACGACACTGGGCGTGCGGCCGACGGTTTATGTGCCGATCTCGATGCGTGCGGTGATCGAACCTGGCTTCACCAACTTCGAGAATCGCCGGGCATACTGGGTGTACGTCTTTGGTCGGCGGAAGCCGGATGTCTCGCTCGCGCAGGCCACTGCCGCGCTGAACGCGCTCTACCGCCCAATCATCAACGATGTCGAGGTGCCGCTGCAGAGCGGTATCAGCAACCAGACGCTCGCGCGCTTCAAGGCGCGCCTCGTGACGGTGAACGACGGACGGCAGGGGCAGAGCAGTACGCCCGAGAACGCGAAGACGCCGCTGCTGCTGTTGATGGGGGTCACCGGCGTGGTGCTGCTGATCGCATGCGCGAACATCGCCAACCTGTTGCTCGCGCGAGGTGCCGGTCGCGCCGCGGAGATGGGTGTGCGCCTCGCGCTGGGCGCCACGCGCGGGCAGTTGCTCGCATTGCTGCTCACCGAGTCGGTGCTGCTGGCGCTGATCGGCGGCGTGGCAAGCCTTGGCGTCGCGCACCTGACGCTCAAGTTCATCGGCACGCTCATGCCGTCCAACGAAGTCGGTGCACTCGTGTTCGAGCTGCAGGGCAGCGTGGTGCTGTTCACGGCGGCGCTCGCCGTCGTGACCGGCCTGGTGTTCGGGCTCTTCCCCGCGCTGCACAGCACACGGTCGGACCTGATCAGCGTGATTCGCGCCGGCGCCGGACAGCTCACGGGCGGCAAGGCAGCCACGCGGTTCCGCGCCACGCTCGTCACGGTGCAGATCGCACTGTCCATGGCGCTGCTGGTGTCGGCCGGGCTGTTCCTGAAGAGCCTCATGAACGTGTCGCGCGTGGACCTGGGGCTGCGCGTGGACGATGTGGTGACGTTCGGACTCTCGCCGGTGCGCGCCGGCATGGACTCCACGCGCGCCGCCGTCTACTTCACGCGCGTGCAGGAGGTGCTCGCTGCCATGCCGGGCGTGACGGGCGTGACGTCGAGTCGCGTACCGCTGCTCGCGGGCCAGAGCTGGGGGACGGCCGTGCATGTGCAAGGCTTCACGAGTGGTCCGGACATAGACGCGGACTCACGCTTGAATCAGGTCGGTCCAGGCTACTTCCAGATGATGGGCGTGCCACTGATCGCCGGGCGTGACATCGCGGAGAGCGACCTGCACGGAGGCGCCCGCGTGGCGGTGGTGAACGAGACCTTCGCGAGGAAATTCGGCCTGGGGCGCGATGCCGTCGGCAAGTTCATGAGCGATGGTGAAAACGACTCCCTGACGGTGCAGATCGTCGGGCTGACACCGGACGTGAAGTACAACAGCGTGAAGGACACGATCCCGCCCGTGTTCTACTTTGCCGCGCGCCAGGACTGGAGCATCGGTGAGCTCAATTTCTATGTCCGTTCCTCGCTGCCCGTCGCGCAGGTCATGGCGTCGGTGCGCGGCGCGATGAAGGCGCTCGACCCGACGATCCCGGTGGAAGACCTGAAGTCGATGCCGCAACAGATCCGTGAGAATGTTTTCCTGGATCACATGATCAGCATCCTGTCCGCCGCATTCGCGGTGCTGGCGACGGTGCTTGCGGCGATCGGGCTGTATGGCATGCTGGCATTCAGCGTGACGCAGCGCACTCGCGAGATCGGGGTGCGCATGGCGCTCGGTGCAGACGCGGCACGCGTTCGTGCGATGGTCATGAAGCAGGTGGGACTGATGACGCTCGTCGGCGGGGTCATCGGTGTGGCCGGTGCTTTCGGTATCGGCCAGGCGGCACGCGCACTGCTGTTCGGCCTGGAGGGACACGACGCGCTCGTGTTCTCCGCGTCGGTGCTGCTGCTGTCGGCCGTCGCGCTGGCAGCGGGATTCCTTCCGGCGCGTCGTGCCGCGCTGATCAACCCGATGCAGGCACTCCGGCATGACTGAACCCCGCCGCCTGCAGGGGCGCTGACATGGACATCGTACGAACTCCTCCAAAGCGGCATGCGCGCACGCTGCTCGTGGTCGGCGGTGGTGTCGCACTGGTCGTCGCCATCATTCTCCTGTCGCGTCTTGGCCCGGCGCTGCCGAGCGTCGAGCGCGCGGCGGTGCTCGTCGACTCGGTGCGACAGGGTGATGTGGTGCGCGAGGTGCGCGCGGTCGGTACGCTCGTTCCGGAACAGTTGCGCTTCATCACCGCCCAGGCCTCGGCGCGCGTCGAGCGCGTGCACGTGCAGGCCGGCCAGCTTGTTACTGCGGGCCAGCTGCTGCTCGAGCTGTCCAACCCTGACCTCCAGCTGCAGACCATGCAGGCGGAGCAGCAGGTGCGGCAGGCGGAGAGCGCGCTGCTCATGCTTCAGACGACCCTGCGAGGCGCGGTGCTCACGCAGCAGGGCGTGGTGGCCACGACGCGTACGCAGCACATCAGCGCGACGCAGGAATCGGCTGGTGCCGATTCGCTCATGCGGTTGAAGCTCGTGGCCACGTTCGAGGCATCCAATCGTCGTGCTGCCGCCGATGAGATGACGACGCGGCTGCGCGTGGAGCAGGAGCGGCTGGCGCTGTTGCGCGGGTCCATCGACGAGCAGGTGGCAATGCAGGTGTCGCAGGTGACGCAGCTCCGTGCGATCGCGGCCAACCAGCGCACGCGATTGACTGCACTCCTGGTCCGCGCACCGGAGTCCGGCGTGCTGCAGGATCTTACGCTGCAGCTGGGCCAATGGGTGCCGGAGGGCACCACGCTGGCAAAGGTCGTGCAGCCCGAACGGCTGAAGGCCGTACTGCGCATCCCCGAATCGCAGGCCAAGGACGTGCAGCTCAATCAGATCGCCGGCATCGACACGCGCAACGGCGTCGTCCGCGGCCATGTGATGCGCAAGGATCCTTCCGCGCAGCAGGGCAGCGTGACGATCGACGTCGCCCTGGACGGGGCGCTGCCGGTTGGCGCCGTGCCTGATCTCAGCGTCGATGGCACGATCCAGATCGAGCGCATGACGAATGTGCGGTACACGGGCCGGCCAGCCACGGCGGTGCCGGGCTCGCAGACCACGCTCTTCCGCCTCACGGCGGATGGCCGCGAGGCCGAGCGCGTGACCGTGCGCCTCGGCCGCACCTCATCGAGCACCGTCGAGATCCTCGATGGGTTGAACGCCGGCGATCGCGTCATCGTCTCCGACATGTCCGCCTACCTCGCAGCCGCGCGCGTGCGGCTCAAGTGACGACCTCTCCATCACAGGATGCTTCCATGGTTGCGACCGCGACGCCACTGATTCACATGCAGGGAATCACAAAGGTCTTCACGACCGACGAGATGGAGACGCACGCGCTGCAGGCTATCGATTTTGACATCGCGGCCGGCGAATATGTCGCCATCGCCGGGCCGTCTGGTTGCGGCAAGACGACGCTGCTCTCGATCCTCGGCCTGCTCGATGCGCCATCCGGCGGCCAGTATACGCTTGCGGGTCAGCCTGTCGCGGCACTCTCTGCGGTGGAGCGGGCGCGCGTGCGCAATCGTCAGATCGGATTCATCTTCCAGGCATTCAACCTGATCGGTGACCTGACCGTAGCGGAGAATGTCGAGCTGCCGCTGACCTATCGCAGCGATCTCACGCCCGCCGATCGCAAGGACCGTGTCGCGCGTGCGCTGGGGCGCGTCGGCATGTCGCATCGCGCAAGACACTATCCACCGCAGCTGTCCGGCGGCCAGCAGCAGCGCGTCGCCGTGGCGCGTGCTGTGGCAGGAGATCCTGCTATCCTTTTGGCTGACGAGCCCACAGGGAATCTCGATTCGAAGAATGGCGAGGCCGTGATGGAGCTGCTGCAGGAATTGAACGCAGGTGGGGCCACGATCTGCATGGTGACGCATGATGAGCGGTACGCGCGGCATGCCGGGCGTCAGGTACACCTGTTTGACGGTCGGGTGGCAGACGCCGCGGCTTCCGTCACTGCGATGGCGTGAGGACTGCGCATGCCGTGGCGTGATGTCGGCGGCGCCGATGACTGGCGCTCGCGTGGAAAGGCATCGAAGCCGCCTGCATCGGGCGGCCGCATCTCGGCGCTCCGAGTCTCGCGGACCGTGGCGAGCGCCGGCACGCCGTTGTACGGGCAGGTCTACCAGCAACTTCGCGAGCGAATCGAGAGTGGCAGCCTGCCGTCGGGCGCGCGCCTTCCCTCGTCGCGCGCACTGACTCGCACACTCGGCGTGGCACGCAACACGGTTGACGGTGCGCTGGCGTTGCTGGCGGCCGAGGGGTGGATCGTGCGGCGCGTCGGCGCGGGGACATTCGTGGCCGACAGGCCCACCGACTGACGAAGACGGCGATATTCCGTCCGGGCTGGCAACGCGCGCGGTCATCGTCCCCCGCTGGAGCATCGCATCATCGATCTCGAATTCAGTGCGCATGACATGCGCGCGATGGCCGACACGGTCGTCGCCCGCTGCGTGGAGCACATCACGACACTGCCGCAGCAGCCGCTGTACGGTGTGTGCGATGCGGAGTCACTCTGTCGCAGCATGCGCGAACCGTCTCCCGCCGTCGGCACGCCGCTCGAGTCGCTGCTCGACGACCTGTTCTCGACGTACATCCCGCAGTCGTTCAACACGCCGTCGCCCGGGTATCTGGCGTACATCCCCGGCGGCGGGCTGTTTCCAGCCGCACTCGCGGATTTCATCGCCGACACCACCAACCGTTACACCGGCATCTGGCAGGCCGCACCGGCACTGGTGCAGCTGGAGGCGAATGCGCTGGAGTGGCTGCGCGAATGGATGCACTTTCCCGCTGGCACACGCGGCGTGTTCACGACGGGTGGCTCCATGGCGACGTTCA
Source organism: Gemmatimonadaceae bacterium (assembly GCA_014377535.1). Classification (GTDB taxonomy): domain Bacteria; phylum Gemmatimonadota; class Gemmatimonadetes; order Gemmatimonadales; family Gemmatimonadaceae; genus JACMLX01. Next base: position 18,310 of record JACMPK010000046.1, on the reverse strand, counting down.
ATGCGGTGCTCTGCGCGCGGGAGCAGTACCTGGGTGCCGACATCCGTCCCGGTGTGATCTACACCTCGGATCAGGTGCATCACTGCGTGATCAAGTCGGCGAAGCTCGCCGGCATCATGCCGGATCGTGTGCGCTGCATTCCGGCGGACGCGCAGTTCCACCTGCCGATGGGCGCGCTGCGCGACGCAATCGCCAAGGATCGGCGCGACGGGCTCGTGCCGTTCATGGTGGTCTCGAATGCCGGCACCACGAACACCGGTGCCGTCGATCCGCTGGACGAGATCGCGGATCTCTGTGTGAGCGAGCTGCTGTGGCATCATGTCGACGGCGCATACGGCGCCTTCTTCCAGCTCTGCGACGACACGCGTGACGTGCTGCGCGGGCTGGATCGCGCCGACTCGCTGACACTCGATCCGCACAAGGGCATGTTCATGCCGTACGGCACCGGCGCGCTGCTCGTGCGTGATGGTGCGCGGCTGCGTGCTGCGCACGAGGCAACGGCAGGTTACCTGCCGGAGATGCCGAGTCCCGATGACTTCTACGATCCGAGCCAGCACGGCCCTGATCTGTCGCGCGGATTTCCGGGGCTGCGCATGTGGCTCACGATCAAGCTGTATGGCGCCGATGCGTTCCGTGCGGCCATCGACGAGAAGCGCGCGTTGGCGGTCGATGCGGCGAGGCGCATCGCGCTGCTGCCGCATGTCGTGCTGGATGCGCCGCCGGAGCTGTCGCTCTTCCCGTTCCACCTCACCTGGCCCGGTGCCACACTCGCACAAGAGGATGCCGCGACGCGTGAAGTGATGGCGAACACGTCGAAGCGCGGCCGCGTGATGATCAGCGGCGCGAGTGCCGGCGGGCGATATGTGGGCCGCGTGTGTGTGCTGAGTTTTCGCACCCACGCACGGCAAATCGACGATCTCGTCGAGGATCTCGGGCACGCCATTCGCGACGTCGTCGGGAGCATGGCATGAAGCGGATGCTGCGCCCGGTGGGCGTGAGCCACAATCTCGGTGCGTTCACGTGAAGCCCACCGAGAAGCTGGCCGAGACGACCGCGCCCGATGGCGCGATCATCAACCTGTACAGGCACGACGGTACCTATATCATGGTCGTCGACGGCATCGAGCTGATGTCCACGCGGCGTGTGCAGTCGGAAGTGCAGCTGGCGGAGCTGGTCTGTGCGCCACTCGCGGCCGCGACGGCACCCTCGGTCTTGATTGGCGGGTTGGGATTCGGCATGACGCTGCAAGCCGCACTGCGTGTCCTGCCGGCCGACGCGCGCGTGGTGGTCTCGGAGATCGTGCCCGATGTCGTGGCGTGGAACCGGCATCCCGAGTGGGCACTCGCGGGCGCCGCGATGCACGACCCGCGCGTCACGGTCCGCACCCACGACGTTTACAACGTGATGCGCGAGAACATCGGCGCCTACGATGCGGTGATGCTCGACGTGGACAATGGAGCCGAGTCGTTCACGACCGGCAGCAACAAGAAGCTGTATGGAGAGAAGGGTATTCGAACCGGCATCGCCGCGCTCACGCCGGGCGGGCGTCTGGCATACTGGTCGGTCGACTCGGAGCCGGCGTTCGTCAAGGCGCTGCGACGTGCCGGATTGACGGTGTCGGTGCACCGCATCCGGTCACATTCCACGTCGGGCGGATTCAACTCCGTGATCGTGGGGACGTTGCCGGGCGGCTGAGCTGCCGGGTATCGCGCATGTCGCGGCGAGGCTCGCGTTCGTAAGCGTGGCCGGCGTCATGCGACACGAGGGGCTGCACATGGTGGATGTGTGCAGCCCCTCGTGTCGCAGATGGCAGTGCGCTCAGGGAACGACGCGCGTCCGCTTGCGCATGAGCGCCTCGATCTCGACGATCTCGCGCGGCGCACTGCTGCTGATGCGTTCCGTGCCCTTCTCGGTCACGATGTAGTCGTCCTCGATGCGCACGCCGGTGTTCTGGAAGCGGATCACCGCCGCCTTCACTCGCGCAATGAACTGCCGGTTCTTCGGCGTGTCCGGCAACGCATCCAGCATCGCCGTGCTGACGTAGATGCCGGGTTCGATCGTGAAGGCATCGCCAACCTTGAAGGTGCGATTGTCGCTGTAGAACTGCGCGGGATCGTGCACCGCCAGGCCGATGCCATGACTGATGCCGTGAATCATCCAGAACATCGCCTGCCGGCAGGTGCGCGGCGAGTTGCTGCAGTCGGTGCGCCACGGCATGTCCAGCGTGGCATCAACGCTTTCAATGAGGCCAAGCTTTGCGAGGCCGCGCGCGCGCACCTCTTCCGACGAGTCCTGCGCCGCGATGGACGACATGCCGACCTTCGAGTTGCGCTCGGCGGCCAGCTGTGCGTCCAGGACCAGCTGGTACATGACGCGCTGGTCGGGCGAGTACGTGCCGCTGACCGGGATCGAGCGGGTGATGTCGGCGGCGTACCCTTCGTACTCCGTCGCGGCATCGAGCACCACCATGTCGCCGGGCGTCAGGTCGCCGCGGTTGCGCATGTAGTGCAGCTGCGTGCCGCGAATTCCACCGCCGACGATGGATCCGTACGACGGCCGCGCACCGCCGAGCCGCATGAACTCGTACTCCAGTGCGGCCTGCAGCTCGTATTCCTTGCTCGGTTGCTGCAGCCGCATGGCAGCCTGGTGGCCCTCGGCGCTGATCTCCGCCGACCGTCGGATCAGTGCCAGCTCGGCGGCTGACTTCTTCGCGCGCAGCTGGTACACGTACGGATGCGCGTCGCGCATCTCGACCTGCGGGTGTGCGGCGGCGAAGCGTCGTGCCCACTGCTGGCCGCGCGTGAGCGAGTCCTGCGCCGCGAAGTCGCCCGACGCGAAATCGGCCAGCGTGTACACGGTCTTCGCCGTGGCGGCGAGCGAGTCCACCACCTGTTCCAGCGCGCCGGCCGAGCGCGCGTTCATGCCCAGCGTGCGCACCACGTTCAGCGAGTCGGGCCGCTTGCCGTAGTAGAACTGCTGGCGCGCGCCCGCCGGAGTGATGAACAGCGTCGACGTCGTCTTGCCGCCTCGTACCACCATCACGAGCGCCGCATCCGGCTCGGTGTAGTTCGTCAGGTACCGGAAGTCCACGAGCTGGAAGAACGGTCCGAAGTCCGTGACCGGCGTTGGCGCGCCGAAGGCCACCATCACGCCGTCACCAAGCTTTCGCGCGAGGGAATCACGACGGGCGTTGTACTCCTGCTGCGGAATCTGGGCCGATGCGTCGCGAGGCGCGGCAAGTGCCCCCAGCGTGAGGCAGGCCAGGGCGGCGGCGACACCGCGAGTCGAGGCGAAAAAACGGGTTGGCATCATGTCTGGGCTGGCGGTAAGTGGCCGTGGAAACGTGCCGCGCGGCGTGCCACCGCGAAAGGCCGACCGCTGCGGGCTCGGCTGGCGGTTGCAGATCCGTGCGTTGGTGGCGAGGATGCGCGCGTGAACATCCACCTGTCCCGCTGAGGCCTGCATGCGCGCGTCCGTCCTGTTTTTGATTGCCCTCGCCTCCGGCTGTTCCGGACCACCTGCGGCCAGCAATGGCGGCACCAGCGTGCCGCCTCCGGAGAGCGGGCAGGTCGCTGCCTGGGAGCAGCAGGCGGAGCGCGTGACCATCGTGCGCGACGACTGGGGCATTCCGCACATTTACGGCAAGACCGACGCCGACGCGGTGTTCGGCATGATCTACGCGCAGGCCGAGGACGACTTCAACCGCATCGAGATGAATTACCTCGCTGCATTGGGGCGCGTTGCCGAGGCGGACGGTGAGGGGGCGATCTGGCGCGACCTCCGGCAGAAGATGTTCGTCGATCCGACCGACCTGCAGGCAAAGTTCAAGGACACCGCGCCGTGGCTGCAGGTGCTCTGCACGGCGTGGGCAGACGGGTTGAACTTTTTCATGGTGAAGCATCCGGAAGTGAAGCCGAAGGTGCTCACGCGCTTCGAGCCGTGGATGGCGCTGGCGTTCAGCGAAGGCAGCATCGGCGGTGACATCGAGGACGTGTCGTTGAAGGGCCTGCAGGCGTTCTACGGCACGCAGGGCGGGGCTGGCGCCGTCGCTGTGGCCGACGGCATGCCGCGCGCCGAGCGATTCGGGCCTGCGAAGGAACCCACGGGGTCGAACGGATTCGCCATCGCGCCGCAGAACACCGTCAACAAGCGCGCACTGCTGCTGATCAACCCGCACACGTCGTTCTTCTTCCGCGAGGAAGCGCAGATGGTGAGCGAGGAAGGGCTGAACGCATACGGCGCGGCCACGTGGGGCCAGTTCTTCATCTACCAGGGCTTCAACGAGCACGCCGGCTGGATGCACACCTCCAGCGGTGCCGATGTGGTGGACGAGTTCGCGGAGATCGTCACGAAGAAGGGTGACGGACATGTCTATCGCGCGGGTGGAGTCGAACAGCCCGTCACGACACGGAAGATCGCGATCGGATACATGGGCGCATCGGGCCCCGCGACGCGCGAGTTCACGGTGTACGCCACGCAGCATGGCCCGGTGGTGCGTGAGGTGGACGGCAAGTGGATCAGCGTCGCGATGATGCAGGAGCCGGTGAAGGCGCTCACGCAATCGTACATGCGCACGAAGGCGAAGAACTACAAGGAGTTCAAGGCGACGATGGAGTTGCACACCAACTCGTCCAACAACACGATCTTCGCCGACGGTGAGGGGAACATCGCGTACTTCCATGCGAACCACGTGCCGCGTCGCAACCCGAAGTTCGACTGGAACAAGCCGGTCGACGGCAGCGACACGGCGACGACCTATCGCGGGCTGCATGGCGTGGACGACAGCCCGCTGATGCTGAACCCGGCGTCGGGCTGGATCCACAACACGAACAACTGGCCCTACTCCGTGTCGGGCATCGGCACCCTGAAGAAGTCCAGCTTCCCGTCGTACATGGAGACGTACTTCGAGAATCCGCGCGGCGCGCACGCGATCCGCGTGTTGAGCAACCGCACGGACTTCACGCTCGAGACGCTGCGCGACGCCGCCTACGACAGCTATCTCCCCGCGTTCGCCGAGCTCGTACCGCTGCTGGTGAAGGCGTATGATGCCGCACCGGCGTCGAATCCGCTGCGCGCGAAGCTGTCGGAGCAGGTCGAGATGCTGCGCACATGGGACTATCGCTGGGCCCTGAATTCGGTACCGACCACGCTGGCCGTGTTCTGGGGTGAGGAACTCTGGCGTCGTTCGCGCGCGCTCGACGAGAGCGAGGACAAGTCCATGTACGACATGATGGCCACGCAGGTACCAGCCGCCGTGAAGCTGCAGCTGCTCGCCGTCGCCTCCGACACACTGCAGGCGCAGTTCGGCACCTGGAAGACGCCGTGGGGCGACGTGAATCGCTACCAGCGTCGCACGGGTGACATCGTGCAACCATTCAGCGACACGGCGGCGAGCCTGCCGGTACCGTTCACGTCGTCGCGATGGGGTTCGCTGGCGTCATTCGGTGCGCGCCCGTACCCGGGCACGAAGAAGTGGTACGGCACCAGCGGCAACAGCTTTGTGGCCGTCGTGGAGTTTGGCGACAGCGTGCGCGCGAAGGCTGTCACGGCTGGAGGCGTGCATGGCGACCCGAAATCGAAACACTTCAACGACCAGGCGGAGCGGTACGCCACCGGTGCATTGCGCGACGTCTACTTCTACCGGCCGCAGCTCTCCGGTCACACCGAGCGTGAGTACCATCCGGGGAAGTAGCGCGGCGCCTGTCGCGGATCGTCACACGCACCGGTGCAGCAGATGATGCCGATTCCCGCAGTGCATGAGCTGCTCGACCTGAGTGGCAAGGTGGCCCTCGTCACCGGAGCGTCCGGCGGCATCGGGCGCGTCATCGCGAAGCGGCTCGCTGCCGCGGGTGCGCGCCTCGCCGTGCACTACAACAGCAACGTCACGTCGGCCAATGCAGCCGCGGAGCGCATCACGGCGTCGGGCGGCGTGGCGATGGTCGTGGGGGGCAACGTGGCCATCGAGGCGGAGTGCGTCGCGATATTCGATGCCGTTGCCGCCGAGCTTGGGCCCGTGGACATCCTCGTCAACAACGCCGCCGATCAGGGCGTCCAGTCGTTGCAGCATATGCCGCTGCCGGCATGGCAGGCGATGATGCAGGTGAACCTCGACGGCATCTTCCTCACCACGCGCATCGCCGCCGAAGCGATGATCGCGCGCGGCGCCAGCGGCGCAATCGTGAACATCGTGAGCATCGAGGGGCACTCGCCTGCCTCGGGACATGGGCACTACGCCACATCCAAGGCCGGCCAGCTGATGTTCACGCGCGCCGCCGCGCTGGAGTATGGCCGCAACGGGATTCGCGTGAATTCCGTCTCGCCCGGCCTCATCGATCGGCCCGGTCTCGCCGCCGACTGGCCATTGGGTGTGGCGCGCTGGACGAGCGTCGTGCCGCTGGAGCGACTCGGCCAGCCGGAGGACGTTGCGGACGCAGTGCTCTTCCTCGCCTCGCCCGCCGCGCGCTGGATCACCGGGGCCGACCTGCTGGTCGACGGCGGCATCAGCACGCGCCCGACCTGGTGAGGCATGCGCGTGGCGCGGCCGCGTTCACCTTGCCGCGCGTGCTCCACTAGAATGCCCCCGCAACACACTCGCCACCGCGCCAGCCGCGGTGCGCCCGACCCACGCTCCGGAATGCGTCATGGCCAAGATCACGGTGGTACACCCGGTCGTCGAGATGGACGGCGACGAGATGACCCGCATCATCTGGCAGTTCATCAAGGACAAGCTGATCCTGCCGTATCTCGACATTCAGCTCGACTATTACGACCTGGGCATCGAGCACCGCGACGCGACCAACGACCAGGTCACGATCGACTCGGCCCTGGCGACGAAGCAGCATGGCGTCGCGGTGAAGTGTGCCACGATCACCCCGGACGAGGCGCGCGTGAAGGAGTTCGGCCTCAAGAAGATGTGGAAGAGCCCCAATGGCACCATCCGCAACATTCTTGGCGGCGTGATTTTCCGCGAACCGATCATCATGTCGAACATTCCGCGCCTCGTGCCGGGATGGACGAAGCCGATCGTCGTGGGCCGTCATGCCCATGGCGACCAATACAAGGCCACCGATTTCAAGGTGCAGGGTCCGGGCACGCTGACCATGACCTACACGCCGGACGACGGTAGTGCGCCGATGGAATTCGAGGTCGTGAAGTTCGGTGCCGACGGCGGCGTGGGCATGGGCATGTACAACTTCAACGACTCCATCCGCGACTTCGCACGCGCCAGCCTGACGTACGGCCTGCAGCGCAACTTTCCGGTGTATCTCAGCACGAAGAACACGATCCTCAAGGCCTACGACGGTGCCTTCAAGGACATCTTCGAGCAGGTGTTCCAGGCCGAGTTCAAGACCGAATTCGACGCGAAGGGACTGACCTACGAGCACCGCCTGATCGACGACATGGTGGCGGCCGCGCTGAAGTGGGAAGGCGGCTACGTGTGGGCGTGCAAGAACTACGACGGTGACGTGCAGTCCGACATCGTGGCGCAGGGATTCGGTTCGCTGGGCCTGATGACCAGCGTGCTGCTCACGCCCGATGGAAAGACGATGGAAGCGGAGGCGGCACATGGCACGGTCACGCGCCACTTCCGCGAGCACCAGAAGGGCAACAAGACGTCCACGAACCCCATCGCGTCGATCTTCGCATGGACCCGCGGCCTGGCACATCGCGGCAAGCTGGATGGCACGCCGGCACTGGTGAATTTCGCGAATGCGCTCGAAGCCGTCTGCATCGAGGCGGTGGAGTCGGGCGAGATGACCAAGGATCTCGCGATCCTGATCGACCGCAACGCACCGTACCTCTCCACGGAAGACTTCCTGGACGCAATCGATCGCCGTCTGCAGGCGAAGATGGCGTGACCTGCCGCACCGTTCGTCGACGCCGCGACAGCATGCGCAGCGTCGACGACGGAAGTGTTCCACCGGGCTCGCTCAGGCGCGGTAGATCGCGATCGTGGTGTCTTCGCTGGTGTGCCGGTAATCGGGTGATGGCAGCACATGGCCGGTCGCGAACTCCAGCGCCAGCAGCTTCGAGAACTTCGTCGCCTGCCACGCGGTCAGCACCCGGTCCAGCATCTTCGAGTTGTACGGCGGGTCGGCGAATGCGATGTCCCAGCGCTGCTCCGTGAGCGCCTCGGCAAACTGCACCGCGTCCTTCTTGTATATGCGGCACTTCGCCGAAAGTCGCAGCAGGGCGACGTTGGCGCGCAAGGCATGCAGGCTGCTGGGTCGCGTCTCCACGAAATCCACATACTTCGCACCGCGCGAGACAGCCTCCAGCCCAAGCGCACCGGTTCCGGCGAACAGGTCGAGCACGCGCGCGCCTTGCAGCTCCGGCTTCAACTGGTCCAGCAGCATGCCGCGCACATGCTCGGCCGTCGGCCGCACGCGAAAGTCGTTCGGTGAGGTGAGGTCGCGGCCCTTGAACTTGCCGCCGATGATCCTCACGTGCGCTGTCCCGGAAATTCACTCATGTCTGAAGCTAGCCGATCGGGGTATGCTGCGAATGGCTGCCGGATTTCACCGACCGACTCGCGTGCGCAATTCCACAACCAGATGAATCCGTGATCCTCAGCACCGTGCATGATTTGCAGCAGCGAGGCGTGCCGGCCGCGCGCACCACCGGAAGCAGCCCGTGAGCCGTCGCTGGTATCTGCTGACGGTCGCCGCGCTCATTGTAGCGGGCAGCGGCATGGCGGTACGCCCCTCAGCGGCAGCAATTGGAAGTCACGCGACGAGTGATACGACCGTTGCCAGACCGCGCCCCACCACCATCGTCGCACCGCCCAGGCCGGCCCCGCAGGTGCCGGCCGAACTGGCCGTGATTCCGGTGCAGGTCACGTACGTGCTGCAGTCGCTGGCACCCGTGCTCGATTCGCTCTTTCCGGTGCGCGACTCGCTGGCCGAGGCCAGCTGCCGAAGCGTGGCGCGCCTGGTCTGTCATCAGTACGTGTACCAGCGCGATCCACTTGGACTCTCGGCGACGGGCGCGCGCTTCAGCATATCCACCATGATGCGCTACCGCGCACTGGTGGGTGTGCCCGGCACTCGTGTCGCAAGCTGCGGCTACGGCAGCGAGACGCCACGTCGCGCGCTGCTCTCGCTGGCAACGGATCTCTACTGGCGTCGCGACTGGAAGATCGGCTCGCGCAACACCGCGCTCGCGGCACAGCTGCTGGATCCATGTCGCGTCACGTCGTTCAATCTCGATGCCACCGCGCCGCTACAGACGATGATCGACCGGCAGCTCCGCGACTTCTCCGCGCAGGTGGACAGCGCGCTGCCCATGGCGGCTGACCTTCGCCCGCTGGCCGACTCCATCTGGAAGAGTTTCCTGGAGCCGTCGGCGATGGACTCGCTGAACACACTCTGGCTGGTGCTCGATCCCGAGGCGATCCGCGTGGTGCCGCTGACTGGAGTGGGTCCGAGTTTCCGCACCGCGCTGGTGGTGTATGCGCGGCCACGCGTGATCGCCGGTGCGAAGCCGCCGACCATCAATCGCCCGCTGCCGATGTTGAGCCTCGGCAGCAGCCCGGCGGGCTTCGTCGTGCCGGTGTCGGTGGAGTTGCCGTTCAATGAGGTGAATCGCCGCGCGACGGAACTGCTCGCCGCCGAGACTGCGGGCACCAGTGAACGGGTGGACAGCGTGCATGTGCAGGCCAGCGGCGACAGCGTGCGGATCGTGCTCGACGTGAGCGGGTCGCTGAATGGTAAAATGACGTTGATGTCACGATTGCGCTGGGATCCCGTCGTGCGCGAGTTGCGCATGGACGACCTGCAGTGGAGCCTTGCAAGCCGCGGCCTGATGTCGCGCATGAAGGCTACGCTGGCTGCGCCGCTCATTGGGCGGGCTATCCGCAAGGCGACCATGGGCGGACGCGTGCCCGTGGGTGCGCAGCTGGATTCCGTGCGCATCCAGATGCTGCAGCTGCTCAATCGCACTGTGTCGCCAGGCGTCACGCTCGGCGGCAGCATCAGCAGCTTCCAGGTGGAGAGCGTGAGCACCACCGATCGTGCATTCGTGGTGCGCGCGCGACTGGTCGGTCAGGCGAACGTCGTCATCCAGTAGGCCGGTCGCGCCGCATAGGTCGTCGTGCGCGGCCCGCGGACATGGCGCGTGCGACCGCGAAGGGCACGAGCGCTAGCTTGTCAGCCCTGGCGCGACCTTTCCATTCATGATCCGGTACTGACTTGTACGCTGCATCGCCCTGCCTGCTCGGCCTGCCGTACGACGCCAGCTCGTCGTTCCTTCGGGGTGCTGCGGAGGCGCCTGTGCGAATTCGCGAGGCGCTGCGGTCGGCATCAGGGAACGACTGGACCGAAGACCTGGTGAATCTCGGTGCGCCGGGTGCCATGTCCGACGCGGGTGATCTTGTCCTGCCTGACGATGCGGGCGCCCGAAGCCTGATCGAGGCCGGCGTTTCGAGTGTGCTCGCGCGCGGGCACCGCGTCATCGCACTCGGCGGGGATCATTCCGTCACGTATCCCGTCATGCGTGCCGTGCATCAGGTGTTTCCGCGGCCGACCATCCTGCACATCGATGCGCATGCGGACCTGTACGACGAGTTCGAGGGCGATCGGTATTCGCATGCCTGCCCGTTTGCGCGCATCATGGAGGAAGGGTTGGCGAGCCGGCTGGTGCAGGTCGGCATCCGCACGTTGTCGGCGCACCAGCAGCAGCAGGCGGCGCGCTTCGGCGTGGAAATCATCGACATGCGTGCGTGGACGGCCGGTATGCGGCCGCTGATCGACGGGCCGGTGTACGTGTCGATGGACATGGATGGCCTGGATCCGGCATTCGCGCCCGGCGTGAGCCATTGGGAGCCCGGCGGACTGAGCGTGCGCGAGGTGCTCGGTTTGATTTCGTCGCTGCAGGGCCCGATCGTGGGTGCCGATGTGGTTGAATTCAATCCGGCGCGTGACCGGACGGGGCTGACCGCGATGGTCGCGGCGAAGATCGTGAAGGAGCTGGCCGGCGCGATGCTCAGGCCAGGGCGTCCCGCGCGGTGATCTGGTCGCCAATCGGCTGACCGCCGTGCATCTTTCGGCATGCAGATGACGGGTCTGGTTCGAGCAATGCTCACGTGCACTGTCCTGGCCGCGGGACGTCCCGCACAAGCTCAGTCTGTCGCGGCGCGTGGTCCCGCGGTCACGGCATCCGACATCCGCTTCATGCAGGAAATGCTGGGTCATCACCGACAGGCAATCCAGATGACTGCAATGGTGCAGTCGCGCGCTCGTCGTCCGGACCTGCGCCTGCTTGCCGAGCGGATCACCGTGTCGCAGGTCGACGAGATCGCGCAGATGCGCCGCTGGCTGAATGCGCAGGGTGTCGGCGACGATGCCGACATGTCGCATGACATGAGCGCGCACGCTGGTCGCACGATGCCTGCGGACGCGATGCCGATGATGCCGGGCATGCTGACGGTTGCACAGATGGACGCGCTCCGTCGCGCATCGAGCGCGCGGTTCGACCGTCTCTTCCTGAACGGCATGATCCAGCACCACGAAGGTGCGCTCACGATGGTGCGCGCGCTGCTGCAGGTGCCAGGTGCCGCGCAGGAATCGTCGATCAATCATTTCGTGACCGAAGTCGATGCAGATCAGCGTGCCGAGATTGCACGCATGCGCCGGATGTTGTCCCGCAGGTGAAGTCCACGTATTTCATCCTATCACGTCATGCCACACATGATTTCATCCAAGATCGCGCTGCGGCGTCTCGTCGCCACCGCATTCGTCGCGCTGTGCACCGGCGCCGCAGCGCAGGCGCAGGCACCGGCCCGCCCTGCAGCACGGGTGAAGCCCAGCACGTCCGATCCCCGTTACACGCTCAAGGGCGGCCTCACGGATGCACAGGAGGTCGCGAAGAACATGACGCTCGTGGCGCACCGCCCACGGCCCACCACGTTCGCAAACCCGAACGACGCCGGCGACTACGCGTTCTGGAATTCCGATCTCGCCTTCGACGGCAAGTACGCGTTCCAGGGCAGCTTCAACGGCTTCCAGATCTGGGATATCTCCGACCCCAAGAATCCGACGCTGCGCACGTCGTTCCCATGCCCGGGTGGCCAGGGCGATCTCTCGGTGCGCGGCCGGTTGATGTTCATGTCGGTCGAGGAGAACAAAGGCCGGCTCGACTGCGGCGGGCAAGGCGTGAGCCAGGCCGTGAGCGCAGAACGCTTTCGCGGCGTGCGCATCTTCGACATCAGCGACATCGATCATCCGCGTCAGGTTGCCGCCGTGCAGACCTGCCGCGGCTCGCACACGCACACGCTGCTTGCCGATCCCAGGGACTCGGCGAATGTGTACATCTATGTGTCCGGCACCGCCGATGTGCGGAGCAGCGCCGAGCTGGCAGGCTGCTCGGATGGCTCGCCGTCATCCGACACCGCGACGGCGCGTTTCCGTATCGACGTGATCCGTGTGCCGCTCGCCGCACCGCAGGATGCACGCATCGTGAGCCGCCCGCGCATCTTCGCCGATCCGCGTACCAACGCGGTCAGCGGACTGTGGAAGGGCGGTTCGCATGGAGCCGGCACGCAGCAGACGGCCGAGACCGACCAGTGCCACGACATCACGGTGTATCCGGAGATCGGACTGGCGGCGGGTGCATGCTCCGGTAACGGCGTGCTGCTGGACATCAGCGATCCCGCAAACCCGAAGCGCGTGGACGAAGTCATCGACCCGAACTTTGCCTACTGGCATTCGGCCACGTTCAACAACGATGGCACCAAGCTGCTGTTCAGCGACGAGTGGGGCGGTGGCACGAGTGCACGCTGCCGCGCGACAGATCGCATGACGTGGGGAGCCGACGCGATCTTTTCACTGCGAAACCGCAAGCTCACCGCGCAGGGGCACTACAAGCTGCCGGCGGCACAGTCAGAGGTGGAAAACTGCGTCGCGCACAACGGCACGCTGATTCCGGTGCCGGGCCGCGACATCATGGTGCAGGCCTGGTACCAGGGTGGCCTCTCGGTGTTCGACTTCACCGACCCGAAGCGGCCGTTCGAGATCGCGTACTTCGATCGCGGCGCCATCAACCCGACGGAGCTCAAGGTCGCAGGATTCTGGTCCGGCTATTGGTACAACGGCCATATCTACGGCACCGAGATGGGTCGCGGACTGGATGTGTTCCAGCTGACGCCGAGCGAGCATCTGACGCAGAACGAGATCGATGCGGCGAACGACGTGCAGGTCGCAGGCAATAACCCGCAGACGCAGCAGAAGATCGTCTGGTTGCCGAGTTTCTCGCTGGCGCGCGCGTACGCGGACCAGCTCGACCGAGGCAAGGGACTGGTCATTGCGCAGGTCACGAGCATCAAGGCCTCGCTGGGCATTGCAGAACAGCAGACCGGTGCCGCGCGCCGCACGACGCTTCAGGCGCTCGCTTCGCGTCTGGACCGTGCGGTTGCCAGTGCACGTGACGGCGCGCGCGTCGCCAAACTCTCGGCCACGGTGAAGCGTCTGGCGATCGCTGCGGAGTAGGGCCGTCGTGACGGATGACCGGGCGGACGGCGACGTGAACGCTCGCTGCCCGTCCGGTGTGTTCCGGCACCGCGCACGACGCTCGCTGCAGCGGTACGGTGTGAAGGCAGGCATGAGAACACGTGGCACATGCAGGAGTTTCTTCATCTGACGGCTCGATCGCGAGCTGCGATCATCTCGCCGGAACGTATCGGCACCTGGACCATCTTTTCCGGAGCAGGTCATGCGAAAGCGTCTTCGTTCAACGTACGCGTCGATGCTGACGGGTGTAGTGGTGCTCGTTCTGTCTCTGATGACGACGCCAGCGCAGGCACAGCTTGGCGGTCTGCGTCGCGCAGTGGAGCGCAAGGTGGAACAGTCAGGGGAAGACCGCATGAACGCCGCGAGTCTCATTCCGCCGACCTTTGACAATACGACCGTCGAGATCACGGCCGAGCGACTGGATCGCTACGTGGCCGCGATGCAGCGGCAAAAGGTGCAGGTGGCACAGAATCGCCAGCGGTACGATGCGATGCAGGCAGAGGCGGCGTCATTCCGCGAGGCGGCCGTCAAGGCTGACAACCGCCGCGACCGCGAGACGTACGATCGGACGACGTACAGCTACGGCGAATGCCGCAACAGTGCACGCGAGGCCGCCGAGGCCGAGTACGAGCGCAAGATGGAAGAATTCAGGGCACGCATAGAGCGTGATCCCGTCGCGGCGCAGAAGGAGCCGTTGATGAAGGAAATGATCGCCCTCCTGCAGCAATCGGCACGGGCACACCAGAGCGGTGACGCGGTGGCGATTGCCCGCGCGCAGCAGCGCCTCAGCGCCTTGATGGACGTCAAGAACGACAGCGCGTCGCTGGACCGGCTGGCGCTGCCGAAATGCGGCGCTCGGCCGGCGAAGCCGCGCAGCATCATCGTCAAGGATTCACTGGAGGCACGTTCCACGCAGTTGAGTCGTGAGGCGAGCGCGCTGCTCGAGTCGAGCGGCGGCGTGCCGGGCGCCGACGTCGGCATGAGCAACCTGCAGTCGCGCATGGTGTGGGAGCGCCTGCAGTCGTGGTTGAATGGCGTGCAGAAGGACGCGCCGATCACACGCACGTTCACAAAGGCCGAGTACGACCTGCTCCTGTCGCGCCGCGGCGACATGCGAAAGGCGTTCTCGGGCAGCTGACGACGATGCACGCGCGTCCGTGCGCGGCGAGGCGGCGTGTCGCGATCGCCGCATTTCTCGTATGCGCGGCGCCGGTGGCGGCGCAGGCTCCTCCGATCGCCGTGCGCGACGGCGACGGATGGCGGGGGCTCTGGCGCCCGGACAGCATTGCGCCCGCGCATTGGCCACGCGGCGACGTCGCGCTGCGCGAATCGCTCGACTGGCGACGTGGCCACGACGGCGTGTCCTGGGCCGAGCTGCCGCTGCGTGGCGATGGCGAGGCGTGGCGGACCCGCGCGATCATCGTGCGCATTGATCCCAGCCGCGTCCGTATCCGTCTCGACACCGCATTCACTCGCGTGCGTGATGCAAACGGTGCGGTGATGCGCCGTGCCGCGTGGCGCATCGGGCAGGCGGCGCGCCCCACCATCCTCGCTGTGAATGCCGGCCAGTTCGCCGCCACGGTGCTGGGCACGCTGCCCTGGGGCTGGGTCGTGCTGGAGGGACGGGAATGGCGGCCTCCCGGCACTGGTCCGCTGTCGACGGCAATCGTGATCGACTCCAGCGGTGGCGTGCACCTGCTGCCGCCAGGCGCGTTGGAATCACCGCTGCGCGTACGTGGCGTGCGCTTCGCATTCCAGAGCTTTCCGTCGCTGCTGGAAGGCGATGGCGACGTTCCAACGCCACTGCAGGCTGGCACCGGAGCGGTGGATCGCACGCATCGCGATGCGCGGCTTGCACTCGGTACCCTGCGCGACGGATCGATGCTGCTGGTGATGACGCGATTCGATGTCTTCGGTCACGTGCTCGGCGCAGTGCCGTTCGGCCTCACCACACCCGAGATGGCGGCGCTGATGGGCGCGCTGGGTTGCGCCCGCGCCGTGATGCTCGATGGTGGAATCAGCGCGCAGATGCAGCTGCGCACCGCTGCGGGCGCATTGCAGCGCTGGCCGGGTTGGCGCAGCGTTCCGCTGGGGCTCGTGATCGAGCCACGCTGAGCGGCGACGTCGGGCGCAAAATCCCAGGGCGCATCCGGCGTGCATGCTGATGTCGCGGCCTGCGCAGCGGACGCCACTGCGCCACACGCAAGCCACGTGAACATCATGTGCGTGCTACGTGCTGGCGAGCTCGCGCAGTGCACGTACCAGCACGTCCAGCTCGGCCGGCGATGTGTGGAGATGCGGCGTGATTCGCGCTCCGCGTACATTCTCGCGATCGATGGCGACCGTCCAGATGCGGTACTTCTCGAGCAGCGTCTTCGCGAGTGCAGCGGGCGGCATGGTGGACACGCCCACGTTCGCGATCCCGGCCGCGCGGCTCGACTCGGCTGGTGTGTTCACCACGATGTTCTTCACGCCGCGCACCTTCGTGGTCCAGTACTGCTGCAGGTAGCGCAGACGCGCTTCCTTCCGTTGCACGCCAATGCTCTCGTGCAGTGCGACCGCGTGCTGAATGGCGAGGTCCGTGTGCACCGGGTGCGTGCCGGTGTGGTTCAACTTGCGAATGTCGGTGTCCGGAAAGCCCGACTCGCCGAACAGTGGCCACAGCGCCGCGATGCGATCACGCTGCACGTACAGGATGCCGGCACCCAGCGGCACGCCGAGCCACTTGTGCAGGCTGGCCGCGTAATAGTCCACGCCGAGATCGGGAATGCGGAAGTCGAGATGTGCGAAGGCATGTGCACCGTCAACCGCCACCGCCACACCTTTCGCGCGCGCCATCGCCGCCACCTTGCGCACGGGCAGTACCTGGCCCGTGATGTTGACCATGTGGCTGATCAGCAGCAGCCGCGTCTTCGGCGTGATCGCGCTGGCATAGAGCTGCACGATCTCGTCATCGGAGCGGGGCTCGTTCGGCAGCGACACGATGCGGTTCACCATGCCGAAGCGTCGTGCCTGCAGCGCGAACTGGTCCAGCATCGCGCCATAGTCCTGCGACGCCATCACCGCCTCGTCACCGCGCTTCCAGTCGTACCCGGCAATCACGGTGTCCAGTGACTCCGTGGTATTACGCGTGATGATCAGCTCATCCACCGAGCAGCCCGCGACCGTGGCAAGCCGCGTGCGCGCCGCCAGCTTGTCGGCATCCTTCACCGTGCGCATGTAGTACGACGCCTGGTAATTCACTTCGCGCACGTTCGTGATGAACGCCTCGAGCATCTCGCTGGACTGCATCGAGTAATAGCCGTGCTCGAGGTTGATGTAGTCGGGCTTGAGCCGGTACTTGGCGCGGAGCGCGGTCCAAAACGTCTCGTCTTCCGCCAGCACTGCGGGATTCAGCGGCTCGAACTGTGCCCAGAGCCGATCGCCGATCAGTGCGGCGATGGTCGTGGCGCCGAGGGAGCGGATGAAGTCGCGTTTGTGCATGTGGCGCCTGGGCGTGAAGGGAGGAATGCGGATGTTAGCCACTGGCCTGGCATTCCGGCAGCGCATTGGCCAGGCGCTCGACGCGTCGGCCGGGTGAGCTGGAACGGCGTCTTTGGGACGATCGCGAACGAAACGTTGAAACGCTACGGTCCCGACCCTTCAGAAGGTGACGCGATCATTTGAGTCAAAACAATTGATGGAATGCCAACTGAGGGGAAGACTCAGTGCAGTGATCACTGGTGCCCCGATTCCATGAGATTGATCATGCCGGTGCGGTCCCGCTGTCGTCGTGTTACCGCCCGTGTTCTCGTGCTCCACGTGGTGGTTCTGGCGGCGTGCGATTCTGATTCCACGGGCCATGGAAAGTCGCCCACCGGCACGCTCGCGGACGTTCGGTAGGTCGTACCGTCGGCGCTTGCGGCCACCGGGAGCCTGGTGAACGTTGCAGCGGCAACAGATTCTGTCTTTGTCGTGTCGGGAGTTGCCGAACTGGTCGGCTATGCCGCGTCGGACGGGCGAGTGCTGTGGAAGCGTCGTGACGTGCCGACGAGAATGCCTCTCGCGGTCGACGACAGCATGATCGTCGCGCTTGCCGCGGGGCCATCGGTGGCGCTGCGTGCGAGGGATGGACAGCTCATCTGGCGAGCGACCGCACCAGGCGACGCGTTCGCAACGATGCCGATACCGGTCGGCGAGCACGCACTGACGACGAACGCGATCGGTGACGTGTTTGCTGTGCGACTGGCCACCGGCGCCGTGCGAAGTATCAACACGATGACCACGTTGGCGGGTGCGCCCGGTCAGGCCTGGGCGTTCGCCGAATTCGGTGGTGATACGGCACTCGTCGTCTCGCAACTGGAGACGGATCAGGGGCGCAGGGCCATCGTGGTGGCACGCGTCCTGGTCGCATCCGGCACCTTGCTGGGGCGTGCGACGCTGCCGTTCGCGCGGAACGAATTTCTGTCCACGCAAGCACCGTACGTGCAGGACTCGCTGTTGATCCTGCCGACCACAGGCCGCGTCATCGCGATGAACTACCGGTCCGGCCGTCGTGCGTGGACTGTTGTCAATAACAGTACCGCCCTCGCCGTGCGCGACGGGGAGGTGTACAGCGTTTCAGGAACTGGCACGCTCGCGGTGCTCGAGGCAGCGACCGGGCGCGTCGTGCGAAATTTCGGAGGGATTCTGCCTGGCGCAATCCTTGACGTGTATCCGTGTCGTGAGGGCATCGTCTTCACGGGCGGCGGGGTGTGGATCATCCAGAATGTGCCAGGCGCGCGTGCAAAGTTGCTGTCGTCTGACCTGTTCTCTCTCCTGTTTCC
>JACMPK010000045.1 GCA_014377535.1 Gemmatimonadaceae bacterium | reverse complement strand
TGGTGGGCACGGATCACGCTGGCGCTGCTCGGCGTCGGCGGTGTGGTGCGGCTGTGGCGATTCCAGCAGCAGCGGCGGCTCGAGATTGCACTCAGCAGGCAGGCGCTGCACGATGCGCTCACCGGACTGGCCAATCGCGTACTGTTCCATGACCGGGTTGTGATATCGCTGCAGCGCTTGACGCGCGCGAACCGCATGCCGTCCGGCGTGGGTGAGGTGATCGCTGATCCGAAGGTCGCCGTGCTGTTTCTGGACCTCGACAACTTCAAGCACGTCAACGATTCGCTCGGCCATCACGCGGGCGACCAGCTGCTGCGCATCGTGTCCAGTCGCCTGCTGAATGCAACGCGCGGCTGCGACACGGTCGCGCGGCTCGGTGGCGATGAATTCGCAGTACTACTCGAGAACATGCGCGCGGCCGACGATGCGTATGTCGTGGCCGATCGCATCACGGCCGCGCTGCGCCAGCCAGTGCCGGTGGGTGATGAGGAACATCCGCGCGAAGCGAGCGTCAGCGCGAGCATCGGCATCGCATTTGTGAATGGCCCGCTCGACGCGACCGACCTGCTGCGGAACGCCGACGCCGCGATGTACCGCGCAAAGGCAGAGGGCAAGGGACGCTACGTGGTGTTCGACCCGGAGCTCGTGGCCGCAGATGAGGAACGGCTCGATCTCGAGCATGGCATTGCGCTGGCACGCGCACATGATGAGCTCAGTCTCGCCTACCAGCCGATCATCGACGTCGCGACAGGCGCCGTGGTCGGGGCGGAGGCGCTGATGCGCTGGATGCATCCGACGCGGGGCGCCATCAGTCCCGCGCGATTCATTCCGCTGGCCGAGGCGAGCGGCGTGATCCTGGACATCGGACAGTGGGCCCTCGGCACCGCCTGCAACGCCGCGGCGCAGTGGCCACGTGCGGCATCGGGCGAACCGCTGTCGGTGAGCGTCAACGTGTCGTGGCGGCAGTTGATGCATCCGCACCTGCTGGCCGAGGTGCAGTCGGCGCTCGATGCATCGGGGCTTCGCGCGACACAGCTCACGCTCGAGATCACCGAGAGTGTGCTGATGCAGGACACGGCGACCGCGCTGCGGATCCTGTGTTCGCTGAAGGCACTCGGCGTGCGACTGGCCGTCGACGATTTCGGCACCGGGTACTCGTCGCTGCGCTACCTGCAGCAGTTCCCGATCGATGTGCTGAAAATCGACAAGAGCTTCGTGGACCATCTGGCGTCACGTCCGCAGGATGCGGCGCTGGCGCGGATGATCATCGGGCTCGGCGACTCACTGGGCCTGGCGATGGTGGCCGAAGGCGTGGAACACGAAGCGCAGCGGGAACGCCTGCTGGCGATGGGCTGCCGGTTCGCGCAGGGCTACCTCTTTGCCCGCCCGCTGCCGGCGGCGGAGCTGCAGGCCTTGCTCACGTCGGGCCACACGTTGTCGGCCCCGGTGCACAGCACGACCACACGTACGAGCGGCAACCTGCAGGCCATCCTGACGAGTTGAGCGGACCAGATCCGCGCCGGCATGCGGTTGGCGCGCGCGGTCAGGCAGGCGCGATGAGGCAGGCACGGTGCGTCGCTCAGGGCCGCTGCATCGCGAGTGCGCGAATCAGTGTCGCCAGCTGCTGCAGGTCCTGCAGGTCGAGCACCTCGGCCGGCGTATGGCTGTAGCGGCCGGGCCACGACAGGCCGGTGTTCGGTGCGCCGAAGAACGTGAAGGCCGTACCGTCGGTGCCGCCCTGCGTGAGTCCCGTCTGCAACGGAATGCGCGCTGTGCGCGCCGCCGCCTCGACACCGCGCCGGATCGAGCGCGGCGAGACGCTGCTGGTCTCGATCGCGCGCAGCACCGGCCCGCCGCCAAGCGACACGAACGCGAAGTGCGGTGACTCGAGCGGCGTCTCCGAGCTGACGAACGTGTCGATGCTGTAGGCGCGCCGCACGGTCGCGCCGACGCGATTCGCCAGTGCGATCGCCCCAGCGAGACCGGTCTCTTCGCTCGTCGTCCAGACGAACATCACCGCATGGTCGAGCACCTTTGGATCGATGGCGCGCACGGCCAGCAGCAGCGCCGTACTGCCGGCGCGGTCGTCCATGCTGCGCCCCGTGAAGCGCGATCCAGCGAGGCGCACGCTGGTCTTCGGACTCGTGACACCGTCACCGATCCGCACGCCGCGCGCGACGAGTGCCGCAGAATCGAGTCCAAAGAATGCGGTCACCGTGAGCGCCGTGCGCACGCGCCCGTTGTCACGCGGCACAAAGATGCCCGGCAGCGTGTCCGGTACCCCGCTGGCCGGTCGCGGCAGGTGCAGCAGCGCCGCCTGTCCTTCCCACGCGCTGTTCGCGACGCCGCCGCGGCCGCGCAGCGTGACTGTTCCATCGCGCGCGATCGACTGCACGTCGTACGACACCTCGTCCATGTGTGCCATGAACACCACCGTATCGCGGGCTGGTCCCGTGCTCACGATGAGGTTGCCCGCGTCGTCGACCGTCGCGATTGCCTTCGCCCACGCGGGGAGTTGCGCCTCGATGGCTTCGCGCACGCGCCACTCCTGCCCCGGAACGCCGGGGAGGTCGGCGAGGTGTTGCAGAAGGCGCATGACCGGTGCATGCGGATCGTTGAGGAGTGGCGCGACGCGGCGTTCGCGCACCGGAATCGTGATCCACGGGTCGGCGGGCAGGTCGCTTGCACCGGCGGCTCGCACGACTTGCGTCAGGAGCCAGTCCGCCTCGCCGATCTCGATGCTCTCGACGAGCGTGCCGGCGGCGCGCACGGCCGGAGCCAGCAGGTGCACGTCTTCGACATCCGCGGCACGCAGCACAGCCTCGTTCACCGGCGACGCGCCAGCCGCGCGCGTCCATCGATCCAACCGGCTTGCGCGCGCGCCGACGACGACCGTGATACTGTCGGCACGGAAGTCCGGTTGGCGCGCGAGCACACCGCCAAGTCCGGGGAAGCCGAACACGCCCTGCACGCTGAGCACGAACATCGTCTCGCCGCGCGACACGGTGCCGCGCGACGCGGCCATGATGGCGGCGCAGCCGG
This sequence comes from Gemmatimonadaceae bacterium, assembly GCA_014377535.1. Classification (GTDB taxonomy): domain Bacteria; phylum Gemmatimonadota; class Gemmatimonadetes; order Gemmatimonadales; family Gemmatimonadaceae; genus JACMLX01. Next base: position 6,120 of record JACMPK010000045.1, on the reverse strand, counting down.
TGCGCGCGCCGGCATTGGCGCCAGCGGCATGCGACGCATACGTCCACGATGCCAGCCGACGCTGCACGGGATCCAGGAGACGCACGCCAAGCAATGCCACCTCGGCCGCCGTCCGCGCGCCGACGTCGACCCAGAGATCGTCCGCCGCGACGACGAGTGTGTCGCGCGAATGCTGCTGCACGAAGTGTCCGTTGCGAATCGCTGCGACGGCCGGTACCGCGCCCCGCTCCGTCAGGATCTCCAGCTGCTGCCCCTCGTGCGCCTGGTCCCACAGCTGATGCGAGGCGCCGCCCACCCGGTGCAACCGCAGCATACCGTCGCGCGTGATCTGCGTGACCGCGAAGCCCGGGCGGTCGATCGCGCAGGCGACGACGCGCTTCGGCATGCCACTGCCCTTGCGAATGATCACGTTGCCGAGTGCGTCAACGGTGACCCTGCCACCCGTCGCTGCCTCGAGCGGCTTCACCAGGTTCGGCGTGGTGCGCGATTCCTCGCCCGTCGGCGCATCGAAGGCGATCCAGGAGGCGAGCGCGCGCTGCGCGCTGGTGGATGGTTGTGCGCCCAGCCGACACGGCATGGCAAGGAGGGCCGCCGCGATGACGGCATGGGCATGGAGGTGGCGTGACATGCGTCAATGCTATGGTGCGCGTTGCAGGTCCGCACCATCAACGTGCCTCGCTCATCGTCGCGCGCAGCGAAAGACACAGGGTCCGTGCCGCTTCATGCGACAGTGACGACATCGCGTGGCGCCACTGCGCGCTGCGATGCCGTCATCAAGCACCGCAAGTATGCGGCGGCTGTCTCTTTCACGCCGCCGCCGCATCGCTGCTCACGGCGTGAACGCCGCCCGCATGAACAGGAACCGACCATTCGCACCGAACGGACTGAACGGACCGAAGAGCCGCGTGCCGCCGAAGTTCTCGGGATTGTTCACGCTCAGGCGATCCGGGTAGACGTCGAACAGGTTGTCAGCGCCGAGGGTCAGGCTCAGCTTCCTGTCGACCTGATAGGTCGCACTCGCGTCAGTGACCCAGCGCCCGCCGAACACCTGGTCCTGCACATCGCGCACCGACAACGGATCGCGACCCGCTGGCACAACGGTGCTCAAATTCGGCCGGCTGATGACACTGCCGAAGTAGGCCTGCTGCACCTGCACCGTCGTCTTGCCCTGCGTATACGTCGCCGACGCGCGGAGGGAATTCCGTGGCTGTGACTCTACCAGCCGCGAGCGCTCCACACGACCGAAGAGCTGCGTCTGGCCTACCGCAACGAGTTGTGCTGGTGCGGCCGCGACGCGCTGCAGTCGCACGAAATTGTTGTTGAAACCAACCGTCATGTTGAGCAGCCGCGTCTCGCCGAGGTCCACGAGATATCGCACGACCACATCGACACCGGTCGTGCGCGTGTCGACCGCATTGGTGAAGAATCGTGGTCGGATGTCGACGCCCGTCACGCCGTTCGCCGCCAGGACCGCACGCACACCTGCACCCGTGAAGTTCTCCGACAGCACGATGCGATCCGCGACATTGATCTGGAACCAGTCGACCGTCGTGCTGAAGTTGCTCCCTGACGCGTACGTGATGCCGGCGCTCCGGTTTTTCGACCGCTCCGCGCGCAATGGTGTCGCACCCAGTGCGCGCGCGGCCGGCTCGTCCACCGACAACGTCAATGCCTCGGTCGGGGTCGGGACGCCACCGATGATCAGCACGTTGCTGGCCGTGGCGCGGTAGAACGCCTGGCCAAGCGTCGGCGCACGAAAGCCGGTGTTGTACGCGGCACGCACCGCGAACCCTCCGCCCAGATCGAGGCGACCGGTAACCTTGCCGATCGTCGCGTTGCCGAAGTCGGAGAATGATTCGCGTCGCCCGGCGGCGCCAAGTGTCAGGCGCGTGAATGGCGACAGCTCGAGATCGAGGTACGCGGCGTTGCTGCGCCGGCGCGCGTTGTCAGTCGCGCGGGCGTCGACCGGCCGGAAGCCGTAGAACAGCTGTGATCCCGAGACCGTGGCCTGGCCGATCTCGGGGCCATCGAGCACACGGACACCGCCATCCTGGTACGACGCCATCTCGCCTTCAAAGATCTGATACCGATCACGGCGCGCCTCGAGTCCGAATGCCACGTTCAGCGGCGCCGACAGCCCGACGGACAGCGCCTTCGAGACGTCGATGTTGCCGGTGAGCTGCGTGGCCTGCAATGAGCCGTTACGGAACTCGGTGGGACTGGCTGCGCCCAGCGTCGGGTTGTTGGAGTTCTTGACGTCGAACCGAAAGCGATTGCCACCGTAGTTGCCACTCACGTCCCAGTTCCATCCCGCCAGCACGCCCTTCACACCTGCTGCGCCGCTGCCGTCGGTGCTCAGGCCCCAGATCTGCGGCAGGAATCCGTTCGGGTACAGTGCACGCACCACCACACGTTCCAACGGGCGGCGCGGGAAGCCGAACGCCGTGCTCTGGCGACGTGTCATGCCACCGAACGAATAGAGCTGCACGCCATTGCCGAAAGTGAACGCCGCGTTGTACAGCGCCCCCCCCTCCTTCAAGGCCGCGTCGCCATACCACGCGTTGTTGCGGGCCAGCGAGAGCCGTTCCGGTGCCACGCGTCCGATCGAATCGTCGTTGAAATACTGAGCGCGAAGGTCTGGTGCACTGCGGTTCGTGAGGCCACGATCACGATACTCGCCACTCACGTTCAGGTATCCGTTGTTGCCAAGCGCCCAGCTCTTCGTGCCGTCGATCTGCACGACGCCGCCGTCGTTGTAGCGTACCTGACCGACCGTGGCGTTGAGCTGACTTACCGTGGAACTCACTCGGCCGATCGTGCTGGAGAATTGCGCAGGCGCATTCTGTTTGAGGATGATGTTCACCACGCCGGCAATCGCATCCGATCCGTATTGCGCCGCAGCGCCATCGCGCAGCACCTCGATGCGATCGATGGCTGCTGCCGGAATCGCGTTGAGGTCCGTGCCGCTGCTGCCACGTCCCACGGAGTTGTTCACTGCCACGACAGCGCCGATGTGCCGACGTTTGCCGTTGATCAGCACGAGCACCTGATCAGGGTTCATGCCGCGCAGGGTGAATGGACGCTGTCCATCCACGCCACCGGCGATGCTCGACCGCGGAAAGTTCAGCGACGGCACGAGCATCTGGAGGATCTGTGCAATCTCGGTTCGCCCGGTCTGCTTGATCTGTTCTGCCGTGATCACATCGACGGGCACCGGTGCGCTGGTCACGCTGCGTTCGCCGCGCCGTGAACCGATGACGGCGACCGCAGCGAGTGACGCCGCCGCCCGCTTCAGCGCCACGTTGACCGTCACCGTCTGCCCGGCCACCACGATGATGGGCTGCCCTCCCGTGGCAAAGCCGATCTGTCGCACCACCAGCTGATACCTGCCCGCCGGCGCGACGAACCGGTACGAACCGTCGCCCCGTGTCAACGCACCGATCGTCTGCCCGGCGAGCGACACGCTCACCCCCGGCATCGGTTCTCCATTTTCGGCGGAGGTGACCTTGCCGCTCACGGTGCCTCTCGCGCCCTGCTGCGCCTGCGCCGTTGCAACAGGCGCGGCACATGTCACGAAACTCACAAATGCCAGGGTAGTGTATCGAACGACACGAAATTTCATCATGTGTGCCTCGCTGGCGTCTGATGATGTACTGCACGCTCCCCTCGGATGGGAGCAGCGGACATCTCAGCTTTCACCCGAGTCACGGTTTGCACCAGAGCAGGCGCGGCTGATGGCCCTGCGGCCGGTCGCGCCACAGGGTGCGCACGTCGACTGAGCGGCGCGACGCCACTGTGGCTCGCCGTCGCGTCGATGGTCCGGGCGCAGTAGTGTACGGCATCGCAATCGGCGCGACACTTCCGAAACACCAGTCGCTGATTGACTCCACAGGGACACCAATGGACAGCAGTCTGCTCAGCTACTCCCTCACGGGAATCGTCGCGCACCTCGTGCACCTCGGCATCGCGACCGTCGCCGTTATCGTGTTCGTGGCGATCTACGTGATGATGACGCCGCATCACGAATTCCGGCTCATCCGCCAGGGCAACGCTGCCGCGGCCATCTCGCTGGGTGGTGCGATTCTCGGCTATACCCTCCCGCTCGCCAAGGCAGTGGCACAGAGCGAAAGCATCATGGACATGCTGCTGTGGAGCGGCGTGGCGCTGGTGGCGCAGCTGGTCGCGTATGGCACCACGCGCCTCCTGTTGCCGCAGCTGTCTGCACACGTCGACGAGGGGAAGACCGCCTCAGCGATCTTCCTTGCCGCGATCGCCGTCGCGATCGGGCTGCTTAATTCGGCGGCGATGACCGCATAGGCAGGACGACGCGCAGCCAACCTGCACGAGCCGTTGTTGCACACCGGGGTGCCCGACGCGACCGCACTGCGCAATCACGCCAGCACGGGTATTCCTACCGGAAGCGGAAAACCGTGCTCCGCTGCGATCCATCGATGAAGCGCAGGACGAGCTCTCGACACGAGCCAGCCCACGCCTCATCCGTGCTCCAGAGATAGTTGTAGCCGCTGTTGTCGCCAGCATGGGCCAACTGCTCGACGGATTGGGCGGACACCAGCGCCGCTGCGGGCTCGGGCCATTGCGTCACATCCGGACGCAGTCGGTTCGTGCCCGAGCGCGCAGACACTAGTGCTTCCATGGGCGCAAGCGTGCCGCAGGTCACCTGCCGCATCAATGGGCTACCCGGAACGAAGATGGGAAAGCTGGACGCGCCGCTGAGGCTGAAGCGCACGCGAATCGTGGAGCCTGCCTGGTCGTCGTTGAGCGTCGGCAGCGTCTGCGTGGGCAGCAGGAAACCACCCCAGTGAAACGTCATCGCAGGTGCCACCAGATTGAGCCCGACGACCACAGGATCGTGATCGGAGGAGCGGTATTGGTCGGGCGCGTACAGCGCCGCGATCTGTGCGTCGGACTTGGACTCGACGTTGTAGTCCAGCACCGGCGGCTCGTCGGCATTCACATGGTGCTTGACCACACCGGCCACCTGATTCGTGAGGCTGGCCGAGCCCAGCGCGTGATCAAGCGAGCCCCACTGCCCATCGAAGGCGTAGCTGTAGCTGCCGGCGCCCAGGAAGGTGTCGGCAAGGTTGGTGTAGTCGCCGCCGAGCAATGCAGTGATGGGATCTTCCTTCGCATAGCTGTTCAGATCACCCATGATCAGCGTGCGCGACTCACCGATGTCGGTGGGATCGGCGGCGAGCCATTCACGCAGGCGCATCGCTGCGTTCACGCGAACCTGATTGCAGTTACCCTGACCGTCGCCGGCATCGGGGGCGACGCAGGCGCTGCCCTTGCTCTTGAAATGATTCACGACCACCACGACACGCGCGCGGTTCGGCTGCTGAAAGGCCTGCGCCAGTGCCGGACGGCTGCGCGGCGACGGATCGCCACCGTTGACGAACGCGGTGGAGTTGAGCACCGCGGTGCGCCCCACGGGCGTGATACGGTCGGTCCGGTAGAGCAGCGCGACCTTGATACCATCGGTACCGAGTGCGTCCACCGCGCCAGTGGCGGCATCGGCGTCGATGAAGCTCCAGGTGCCCGGTCCGCCAGCGGCATTCAGCCCTTCAACGAGATCGACAATGGCGCTCGTGCTGCCGTAGCCGTCATTCTCGATCTCGTTCAGGCCAATCACGTCGCTGCCCAGCGCGAGGATGCCGGCAATCGTCTTGGCACGCTGTCGCACGAATTCGATGCTGCTGTTCGCGCCGCGGCAGGCGTCAGTCACCCCGCCGACACCGTTGGTGCAGCCACTGAACGTGTTGTAGTAGTTCAGCACATTCATCGCCGCGACGCGAAGCGAACCGCTCACGCTCACGGTCATGGGGCGGGCATTGGTTGCCACGAACAGCGGCACGCCGGCGCTGAGTGCGCCGAATGGCCGCACGCGCCAGGTGTTGGGGCTGGCACTGGAGCCTCCCCACCCGTACGTCATCACGCCCGTCAGGTTGCTGACTTCATCGCCGCCACGGAGCGTGTTGATCGCGTTGAGTGGATTACCGCCCCGTCCGAACAGAATGGGATCGGGGTTCTGGCGCTGATCGGCATCATCGATCGTGATGCGCCGGAGATCGTTCTGTGCCTGCAGCGCGAGCGCGGCAGCGT
>JACMPK010000044.1 GCA_014377535.1 Gemmatimonadaceae bacterium | reverse complement strand
GGTCGATGGCACACCAACGCATTGTGCGATGCTCGCGATCGAGGCGCTGATGCCGGGGCGCCCTGACTTCGTGTTGAGCGGCATCAACCACGGTCACAACATGGGCGAGGACGTGTTGTACTCGGGGACCGTCGCGGCCGCGATGGAAGGGCTGTCGCTTGGTGTGCCGGCGATCGCGCTGAGTTTTGCCGGCGGCGACCTCCGCGCCGACATCACGTTGCTGGACCAGCTCGTCGAGCCACTGACGGACCTGCTGGGCCACCTGATGTCGTTGCAGATGCCGAAGGGCACGCTGTTGAACATCAACCTGCCGCCGCGTCGCGGGAACGACGTCGTTGGAGTGAGGCTGACGCGTCTCGGTCGGCGCGCATATTCCAATGCGCTCGCGAAGATGCAGGACCCATGGGGCCGGCCCATCTACTGGATCGGCGGCGGATCGATTTCATGGGAAGGCGATGCGGATTCCGACTTCCGTGCCGTTCAGGACGGTTACATTAGCGTGACTCCGCTTCACCTCGACCTGACCCATCACGCCATGCTCGACGCGTCACACACTTGGTGGCAGGCGCCCTGACCATGGTGCACGAACTCCGCGGACCGCGTCGGCGTCTCGTCGAGACGCTGCAGGCCAACGGCATTCGTGACTTGTCGGTACTTCGTGCTTTCGACGAAGTGCCGCGTCACCTGTTCGTGCCGACCGGTGTGCGGCATCGCGCGTACGAGGATGCGGCGCAGCCCATCGGTTCGGGACAGACGATCTCGCAGCCCAGCATCCACGCGATGTACCTGGACGTGCTGCAGCTGACGGGCAAGGAGCGTGTGCTGGAGATCGGGACCGGGTCCGGCTTCCAGACGGCGTTGCTCGCACGTCTCGCCGCGCAGGTCTTCACCATCGAGCGCGTGCCGGCGCTGATGGATCGCGCGAAGGAGGTGTTGCGCTCACTGCACGTGAACAACGTGTCGTATCTCGTGGGTGACGGCACGATCGGATGGCGAGAGTACGCGCCGTACGACGCGATACTCGTCGGCGCGGGTTCGCCCGGTGTGCCGCAGCCGCTGGTCGACCAGCTGGCCATCGGCGGACGTTTGCTGTGTCCCGTGGGTGACCGCACGAAGCAGGACGTGGTGCTGGTGACGCGTGACATCGGCGGCACCAGGACGACGGTCATTGCAGATGCGCGCTTCGTGCCGCTCGTGGGCACGCACGGCTGGATCGACGAGCCGACCGCGTGACGGAGACTTTCGGCCGCATCACGCCAACCGGAACCATCCTGCACGTCGTCGTGCATGGCCGCGTGCAAGGCGTGGGGTTCCGCTGGTTCGTGCGCACCGAAGCCCGCCGGCTTGGCCTCGCCGGCTGGGTGCGCAACCTGCCGGACGGCACGGTCGAATTGCGCGCATCCGGCATCGCGCAGTTCCTCGCGGCACTGGAGCAGGCAATCCAGCGCGGACCTGACGGTGCTGCCGTGACGCAGATTTCGCAGGTCGAGTCACTCGGGCCCGATTCGCGCGCCGATACGCCGTATCCCTTCATCATCCTGCGCTGATGGCACATTCGATCGACACCATGGAGCAGCTAAACCGTCACATCACGATCGTACCGAACTTTCCGAAGCCGGGCATCGACTTCAAGGACATCACGCCGCTCCTGGGCAGCGCACCGGCGTTCGCGCTGGCGGTGGTCGGCATGATCACGCCATGGCGCGATGCCGGCATCACGCACGTGATCGCCATCGAAAGCCGCGGCTTCATTTTCGGTGCGCCGATCGCGCTGGGACTCGGCGCGTCCTTCGTGCCGGTGCGGAAGCCGGGCAAGCTGCCTCGCACGGTGTTTCGCGAGGCATACGCGCTGGAGTATGGCACCGATGCCGTGGAGATGCATGCGGACGCGATCCCGCCGGATGCCCGCGTTCTGATTGTGGACGACGTCCTCGCCACCGGTGGAACGGCGCTCGCCGTGTCCCGACTCGTGCAAAGTGCGGGCGCCGCCGTTGCCGGCTACGGGTTTCTCATTGAACTCATGGAACTCGGCGCACGCCGCCATTTTGGCGATGCGCGCATCGAGGCCACGCTGCGGTATTGAGGTGAGCGCGTCGATGGTCTTCGAATGCCGCCATTTCGATGCACTCCCGGTGCGTGAGCTCTACGCGATGCTGGCGCTGCGCAGCCAGGTGTTCGTGGTGGAGCAGCGGTGCGTCTATCTCGATCCGGACGGGCTGGATGTCGATGCACATCACCTGTTCGGCTATCTCGACGCGTCGCGCTCGACGCTGGTCGGCGGTGTGCGCATCCTGCCCCCCGGCGTCGTCTACGACGAGGCGAGCATCGGTCGCGTGCTGACCGCGCCTGCGCACCGCGGTACGGGCAACGGGCGGCTGCTCATGCGTCGTGCGATCGACGAGTGTGCGCGGCTGCATCCCGGAGCGGCCATCCGCATCGGGGCGCAGCAGTACCTCGAGGCGTTCTATGCGGGCCTGGCGTTCGAGACCGTATCGGCGCCGTACGATGAGGACGGCATCACGCACGTGACGATGCTGCGTTCGGCTGACGGCGGGCGTCGGGCTCGTTAATTTGCAGGGAAG
>JACMPK010000043.1 GCA_014377535.1 Gemmatimonadaceae bacterium | reverse complement strand
TCAGCGCATCGCGTCGACACTGATGGCGTTTGCGGTGATCATCGGAGCTGGCGCGGCGACATTCGTGCTGCGCCGCACGAGCAGCGTGCAGCGCCGGTCCATCGGCTTCGCATCCAGCTTGATTGCACCGTTCGCGGCGCTGGTTGCCGTGCAGACCAGTGGCACGCACTCGGTCGCCTTCATCGCGGCATGCATCGGTGCACTTGGTGCGACAATCGCCACGGGTCGGCGCGGCGTTGGCATCGGTGTCACCGGACTGCTCACGGTGTCGCTTCTTGCCCCTGCACTGGCAGGTCAGGCACCGTCGATCGGGGACATCGGATACGGTCTCGCGCTGATCGTCACGGTGACGCTGCTGCCGGTGGCTTACATCGTGCGCTCGCTGCAGCGCGGCACGATGCGCACGCTTGCCGAGTTGCCTGCATTCGCGGCGGGTCCGGCCGAAGTAGCGCTCGAGTTCCCGAATTCATCGACGGAAACGCGCGCGCTGCTCGAATCCGAAGCGGTCGAGGCGCAGACGCGTACCGAGGCGGTCGCGCGATATCTGCGACAGGTGCGTGACACGCTCGGCGTGTCCGACGTCGTGTACTGGCGCGGTGCACGAGCCGGCAGTGCGCTGGCGCCGGCAGCGTGGGCGAGTGATCTGCAGGGCAAGTGGGAAGCGGGACACCACGCGCTGGGCCTTGAACTGCTTGCCGTGCAGAGTGCGGGTCGCGTTGCGCTCTTCGATCGACAGGGCGACGACATGGTGGCCGCTGTTGCGGTCACCGCCGCGTCGCACGGCGAGGGTGTGCTGTCATTGCACGCACCGCGTTTGCACGTCGCGCACGAGGTGCTGGCGCGATGGCTGCCACGCTTCGCCGACAACCTCGGGCTGCTGTCGCAGCTGCTCGACACGCAGGCGGAGTACAGCCGCCAGAACCGTCAGGCGCAGTCACTGCTGCAGGCATCGACGGCATTCCAGCAGCAGCGGACGATCGACACACTGGGCCAGTCGATCTGCGACTCGGCACTGACGGTGACCGGCGCCACGCGCGCCTCGCTGGTGCGCTGGCACCCGGAGTCGTCGACCGGCGTGATCCAGAGCGTGACCGCCGGCCATCACCTCGTGCGTGGCGCGCCGGTATCAGCCGAGTCGCTCGTGGGTCAGCTTTGCGTGGCCGGGCTGCCGCAGGTGTGGGAAGATGCGGAGCTGGTGGAGCAGGTCAGGCCGGTGTACTGCGCGGGGACGCGCGTCGCAGGACTTGGCAGCTTGAGTGTCGTTCCGTTGAAGCAGGGCGACGTCGTGTCCGGCGCGATCGTCATCGAGAGCGAGATCGTGGGCGGTGTGCTGCTGCGCGACATGCGGAACGTCCGACTGCTGGGCGCCGTCGCTTCGGTATCGCTGGAAACCGTGTGGCAGATGGAAGAAGCCACGCAACGCGCGCGCACGGATTCGCTGACGGGTCTGGCGAATCGCCGAGCGTTCGATGAAGCGCTGTCGCGTGCGGTGGCCGAAGCCGACCGTTTCGGGCACAACGTCGGGCTCGTCGTGTGCGACGTGGACTCCTTCAAGCGCGTGAACGATGTGTATGGCCACGAGGTCGGTGACCATGTGCTGCGCTCCATCGCCGCGTCGCTGGGCTCGGGCGTGCGTGGTGTCGATCTCGTCGTCAGGTACGGCGGCGACGGGCTCGTGATGCTGCTCGGCAAGGCCGATGTGGCGATGGCCTGGGAAGTGGCCGAGCGGATGCGGGCAATCATCGAGGCCAAGACAATTGTCGTCGGCGAGCACCGACTGAGCATGACGGCATCATTCGGCGTGGCGTCGTATCCGGAAACGGCTCGCCTTGGTGACGAACTCTTCCCGGCGGCCGACAAGGCGTTGTACGCCGCCAAGCGTGAGGGGCGCAATTGCGTCAGGTTCGCACGACCGTTGAATGCGGAACCGGCTGGTGAGGGCGAGGGTATTTCGGGAGATGGCGCGGAGCAGGAGTAGGCGGATGGGGTGCGTGTTCCGCTGTGCCTCGCTAGCTTGACAATGTCGGGGGCGACTTGGCTTCGACGGGGATGTAGCAGTTACGGTAGCGTGTCGAGGTTCTCGGACTCCTCGTAAATCCATCTGGGAAAACACAATCGCCAACAACAACTTGGCCCTGGCTGCCTAACTTTTAGTTAGACCAGCAGTGCGTACGTGGAAGCCCTCCCGGGGCGGCTGCATACGTATCGCAAATCCGGGATAGTGTACCGATGTGTTGCCGGTCGGCGCGCGAAACTCAAGGTGACTTGTCTCGACGTGGGCGGCCCACTGGCCAGCGGCGGGAGACCTCAATCGGTGGGACACACACGTAGAAGCCGTAGCGGAAGCATTTTCGGACCCGGGTTCGATTCCCGGCGCCTCCATCGGAAGGGTCCTGCCAGCATGACGGCAGGGCTCTTTCGCGTTTCGGTGGTCGCCAGCAGGCGCAGGAACACGTGGCGCGTGCCGGAGGAAACGACGCGCGCCGTCCCGCAGCGCTTGCCCGCTGCCGCGTCGCAGTCAACCTTGGGCGGGTGTGGTGACATGCTGCGCCGATGCGTATGCGCGGAGACGCGCAGAGCGCGGCGCGGTCGTAACTGCGACCGACATCCGCTGCCCGACGGACTCTATCAAGACTCACGATGCTGCTCGACTTCACCACGCTGGATCGCAGGACTGCCTACTTCTGGATGGCGTCGACCATCGCGCCGCGTCCGGTGGCGTGGGTGTCGTCGCAAAACGCTGCCGGTCTCGTGAACCTGGCGCCGTTCAGCTTCTTCCAGATGATCGCGCCGCAGCCACCGACGCTCATGATCTGCCCGCAGCACAACGCAGATGGCTCGTTGAAGCATACGGCGCACAACATCCGCGAGACCGGTGAGTTCGTGGTGAGCCTTGTGTCGTTCCCACTGGTGCAGCAGATGAACGCGACCTCGTTCGCGTTTGGCGCCGATGCGAACGAATTCGACGCGGCGGGCGTGGTGGCTGCCGCATCGCATGTGGTCAGGCCGCCGCGGGTTGCGCATGCCCCCGTCAGCTTCGAGTGCCGCGTGAGCTCGTTCACGCTGCATCCGGCCGAGTCGTCGACATGTGCGATCATTCTGGGTGAGGTGATCGCGGCGCATGTGGACGAGGCGATCGTCGGTACAGATGGCACCATCGATCCACACAAACTGGATCTCGTCTCCCGCATGGGCGCCGACTGGTACGGCCGGACCCGGAGCACTGACAACTTCACGCTTGCGAGGCCGACAGGATGGGCGCAATGACAAAGGCGGGCACCGCCCGCCGGACCATGATCGTCGAGCAGGAATTTTCCGGATTCTCCACCAAGGCATTCACTTTTCTGAAGGAACTCGCAGAGCACAACGATCGCGAATGGTTCGAGGCTCGGCGCGACACGTACGAAGAGACGCTGCGTGCACCGATGAAGGCGCTGATCGAGGAGATGGATGCCCGGCTGGCGACGTTCGCGCCGGAGATCACGGGGACGGTGAAAGGCAGCATGTTCCGCATACATCGTGATGTGCGATTCAGCAGGAACAAGGCACCCTACAAGACGAACGTGGCCTGCTGGTTCTTCCATCGCGATTCGCGCGGTACTGTCGGGCACGATGCCGTGCATGGCGGGGCGGGGATGTACTTCCATCTCGAACCGCGCGCGTGCCTGGCCGGCGGCGGCACCTGGATGCCGCCAGCACCGGCGCTCAAGCGTGTGCGCGCGGCCCTCGATGTAGGTCACGAGGAGTTCCAGTCAATCGTGCATGCGAAGCCTTTCACGCAGCGCTTCGGGGCGATGGAGACCGAGGCGATGCTGAAGCGCATGCCACGTGGCTTCGCCATGGATCATCCCGCTGGCGAGTGGCTGCGATACCAGAGCTTCACGGCGGGGTGTGCCCTGACGCAGGCCGAGGTCACGTCGGCGACGCTGCCCGACCGGCTGGAGGAGATCTTTCGTACAATTGTCCCACTCGTGCGATGGCTGAACAGCGCGATGGGTTTTCGTCCGCATGCATCCCGCTAGCACGCCGGCATCCGCGGGCACTTTCACGGAGCACTGCTGTGTCCCGATTCGCGGGTAGGGCGGCACTGGTCACGGGCGCCGCGTCTGGCATTGGTGCAGCGTGTGCCATCGCGCTGGCTGTTGACGGAGCCACGGTGTGGTGCACGGATCTCGCTGCAGATGGGGCCGAGGAAACGGCGCGGCGTGTGATCGCGTCCGGGGGTCACGCGCACGCGCTCGCGCTCGACGTGTCGGACGAATCCTCGTGGGAGGCCGCCATGCACGCCGCGCAACCCATCGACCTGCTCGTGCACGCCGCAGGTGTCAGTGCGGCATCACCGATCGCGGACACGTCGTTCGCCGAATGGAAGCGCGTGCTCGCCGTGAACCTCGATGGCAGCTTCCTGGCGATGAAGTACGGCGTTCGTGCGCTGCGCGAGCGCGGTGGAAGCATCACGGCAATCGCGTCGGCATCCGGCGTGCGCGCGGCACCAGGCGCCGCGGCCTATTCGTCGAGCAAGGCGGCGGTGCGCATGCTGGCTCGCGTCGTCGCCAAGGAATGCCATGCCGGCGGCATCGCCATCCGCGTCAACACGATCTCGCCGGCGGGCGTGCGCACACCGATGTGGAGTGCGTTGCCCTTTTTCCAGGACATGGTGACACGCCTCGGCTCCGAGGACGCCGCATTCGCGGAGTTGGGCTCGGTGCCCGGGAGCTCACGGTTTGCGTCGCCACACGAGATTGCCGCCGCAGTCTGCTATCTCGCGTCGGACGACGCGGCGATGATCACCGGCACCGACCTGGTGATCGACGACGGGTACACGATCTGAAACCTGATGCAACCGTCGGGTATCGATGGTCAGACGCCGAGCGACGCCTGACCCGCACCGAGCCGTGCAATCGGCACGCGGAACGGTGAGCAGCTGACGTAATCCAGACCCGTGCGGTGGAAGAACGCGATGCTCTTCGGGTCGCCGCCATGTTCGCCGCAGATGCCCATCTTCATGCCGGGCCTCGCCTTTCGGCCCGACTCCAACGCGATGCGAATCAGCTTGCCGACGCCTTCCTGATCCAGCACCTGAAACGGGTCGTCGGGCAACATGCCGCTTTCCACGTACAGCGGCAGGAAGCGGCCAGCGTCATCGCGGGACAGGCCGAGCGTAGTCTGGGTCAGGTCGTTGGTACCGAAGGAGAAGTACTCGGCATGCACCGCGATCTCCGCCGCCGTCAGTGCCGCGCGCGGCAGCTCGATCATCGTGCCGACCAGGTACTCGATCGGCTCGCCCATGCCGCCAAGCACCTGCTTCGCGACGTCGTCGATGATGGCGCGCTGGTGAGCCAGTTCCCTTGCGCTCATGATCAGCGGCACCATGATCTCCGGCTTCACCACGATGCCGCGCCGCTTGGCCTTGACGGCTGCTTCGAAGATCGCGCGCGCCTGCATCTCGGTGATCTCCGGATACGTCACCAGCAGTCGCGCCCCGCGATGTCCGAGCATGGGGTTCGTTTCGCGCAATGCATCGACCACGCGCATCAACTCCTCGCGTGACACACCCAGCTGTCGTGCCAGCATCTTCATCTCCTCACCGCCATGCGGGAGGAACTCGTGCAGCGGCGGATCGAGCAGCCGGATGTTGACCGGGAAGCCGTTCATCGCCTCGAAGATCGCCTCGAAGTCACTGCGCTGCATCGGCAACAGTTTCGCCAGCGCACGGCGGCGGCCCATCTCGTCATGTGCGAGGATCATCTCGCGCACGGAGTTGATGCGATCGCCCTCGAAGAACATGTGTTCCGTGCGGCACAACCCGATGCCCTCGGCGCCGAACGCACGCGCGATGCGTGCATCCTTCGGCGTGTCGGCATTCGCCCGTACGCTCAGCGTGCGCGTGGCATCAGCCCACTCCAGCACCTGGCGGAACGCGAGGTAGGTCGGCGCATTCTCGGCACGCACGGTGCCGTTGATCACGCGCATCACCTCACTGGGCACCGTCTGAAGCTCGCCCAGGTAGACGTTGCCGGTGGCACCGTCGACCGTGATCCATTCGCCTTCGCGCACGATGGTTTCGCCGACCTTGAACTGCCGACCCTCGGCATCAACGGACATGGACTGCACGCCGACCACCGCGCACTTGCCCATGCCGCGGCACACCACGGCAGCGTGGCTCGTCATGCCGCCGCGCGCCGTGAGCACGGCGCGCGCAACGACCATGCCGTGAAAGTCCTCGGGCGTGGTCTCGTCGCGCACCAGGATGACGCTGTCGCCGCGCAGGGCGCGCTGCTCGGCGGTGTCCGCGTCGAACACCACGACGCCGCTGGCAGCGCCGGGTGACGCGGGCAGACCCTTGCAGATCACTGGCGCGCGCTGGCCCACGTCGATCACCGGATGCAGCAGCTGATCGAGCTGATGGGCCGGCACGCGCTTCACTGCCTCCGTGGGCGTGATCAGCTGCTCGTCGACCATGTCACGTGCGATGCGCAGAGCCGCGGCTGCCGTGCGCTTGCCAGTGCGCGTCTGCAGCAGGAAGAGCTTGCCGCGCTCGACGGTGAACTCCAGATCCTGCATATCGCAGAAGTGTGTCTCGAGCACCAGTTGCGTCTTCATGAGCTCCGCATACGCGGCCGGCAGCATCGTGGCCATGTGTTCGATGCGCAGCGGCGTGCGAATGCCCGCCACCACGTCTTCACCCTGCGCGTTGACCAGGAACTCGCCGTAGAAAGCGCGCTCTCCGGTTGACGGATCACGCGTGAAGGCGACGCCCGTGCCGGAATCTTCGCCCATGTTGCCGAACACCATCGCCACGACATTCACCGCGGTGCCGATGTCGTCGGGAATGCCGTTCACGCGGCGATAGTCCACCGCCTTCTTCAGCATCCAGCTGCGCCAGACCGCCTCGGTCGCGCCCCACATCTGCTCGACGGGATCCATCGGAAATTCCTGCCCGACGGCATGACGCACGAGCAGCTTGTATTCCTCGCACAGGGCACGCAGCGACGGCTCGTTCAAGTCCGAATCGTTCTCGACACCCTGCGTCAATCGCTTCGCCTCGAGCAAGTGCTCGAAACGCTGGATCGGGACGTTCAGCACGACGTCGCCGTACATCTGGAGGAAGCGCCGATAACTGTCGAATGCGAAACGTGCGCTGCCGCTGTTCCGCGCGAGTCCCTCGACCGTGATGTCGTTCAGGCCGAGGTTCAGGATCGTCTCCATCATGCCCGGCATCGACACCGCACCACCGGAGCGCACGGAGACCAGCAGCGGGTTCTCCGGATCACCGAAACGCTTGCCCGCAACCTCCTCCAGGCGCGCGAGGTTCACCGCGACTTCGTCACGCAACTCCTGCGGATATGTTTGGTCGCGCAGATAGATCGCGCACAGGTCGCACGTCATCGTGAAACCCGGTGGAACCGGCACCCCGATGTTCGTCATCTCGGCGAGGTTCGCGCCCTTGCCGCCAAGCGTCGCCTTCATCTCACGCGTGCCATCCGCGCGTCCGTTGCCGAAGAAGTACACGTAACGGCGGTCTGTCATCGGTGCGGTGATCGACACGTGAGACGTTGGATGATGAGTGAGATGTGCTGCGATCAGCAGCCGTAAGGTCGACCGCTGACGAGATCTGCCGGCGGCTCGGTCGGGTAGTTTCCACTGAAGCATGCGTCGCAGAACCCGGTCGGTCCACCCGGCACCGCGGACAGCATGCCGTCGAGCGACAGGTAGCCGAGTGAATCGACGCCGAGCGCATCGCCGATTTCCGTCACGCTGCGGGCGGAGGCGATGAGTTCCTCCTTGCGTGGCGTGTCGATGCCGTACCAGCAGGGCCCCGTCACCGGCGCCGAGCTGACGCGCATGTGCACTTCACGCGCACCGGCATCGCGAATCATCTTCACGAGCCCGCGTGTCGTGGTGCCGCGCACAATCGAGTCGTCGATCATGACCACGCTGCGTCCGGCAAGCACTTCGCGCACGGCGTTGTACTTGACCTTCACCTTCGCGATGCGGCCCGATTGGGTGGGCTGGATGAACGTGCGCCCGATGTAGTGATTCCGGATCAGCGCCAGCTCGAGTGGCAGTCCGCTTTCCTCTGCATAGCCCAGTGCAGCGGCATTGGACGAGTCTGGAACTGCGAAGACCAGCTCGGCCTGCGGGGTGGGGCATTCGCGCGCCAGCTGCTTGCCCAGGGCGCGCCGCGCACGGTCCACGCTGTGCCCGAAGATCTGGCTGTCGGGGCGCGCGAAGTACACATGCTCGAACACGCACTTCTTCAGCGGCATCACGTCGAACGCCTGCACTGCACGGATCTCGCCATTCTCGATGGCGATGATCTCGCCCGGCTGCACTTCGCGCAGCAGTGTCGCGTTCACGATGTCCAGCGCGCAGGTCTCGCTGGTCGCGATGATGCTGTCACCGAGCTTGCCCAGGACCAGCGGACGCCAGCCGCGCGGATCGCGCGCCACGAGCAGCGTCTGGTTGATCAACACGACCAGCGAGTACGCGCCTTCCACGCCCTCCAGCGCATCGCGGAGGCGCTGGATCGGATCCTCGTGATTCGACCGTGCGAGGCGATGGAGCAGCACCTCCGAATCCATCGTCGAGGTGAAGATCGAGCCTTGTGCCTCGAGCTCCGCACGGATCTGGGCGGCGTTGGTCAGGTTGCCGTTGTGCGCGAGCGAGATCACACCGCCCTTGAATCGCGCCATGATCGGCTGCGCATTCTCAATCGTCGAGCTGCCGGCGGTGCTGTAGCGGGTGTGGCCGATGGCCACGTCACCGATCAGTGGTGCGATGGCACCGGCCGGAATCGCCTCGGACACCAGCCCCATTGCGCGAATGGGGTGCGCTGCGCCATTCAAGTCAACAGTCACGATACCCGCGGACTCCTGCCCACGGTGCTGCAAGGCATACAGCCCAAGATGCGTCAGGGCTGCCGCATCCGGCGTCCCGTAAATTCCGAAAATTCCACACATGCCCTATGTCCTCAGGTCGTTGCCATCGCAGCGCGCTGCATCAGCGCGGGAATCGCGTCGAAGTAGGCATCTGCCAGTGGCGCCAGCGGTGTGTCGAGTGTGCGTGCTCCTGCGCGGATCACGAGCCGCGACTCGGCCGTGACCAAGCCGATCGTGCGTGCCGCGATGCCGTGTGCCCGTGCAATTCCAAGTACGCCTTCGACGTCCGCGGTGCTGACGAGCACGCGTCCCTGCGCCTCTCCCCAGAGCAGCGCCCGGTCCGACGACACGAGCGCCTCGGACACGTCGACTGTTGCGCCCAGCGTGGCGTCGCGATCACCCATGCAGCACTCGGCCAGCGCGACGGCCACTCCGCCCTCGCTGGTATCGTGCGCCGAGTGGACCACACCGGCTGCGATGGCCGCGAGCAGTGCATCGACAAGCCGCTTCTCGTGATCGAGATCGACCGACGGTACTGCGCCGATGGTGAGGTTGTGCACGCGCGAGAGGTACTCGCTGGCGCCCAGCTCGTCGGTGCTCTCGCCGAGCAGGATGATGCTGTCACCGGCAGTGCGGAAGCTGCTGCGCGTCACATGATCGATGTTCTCGATCAGGCCCACCATGCCCACCGTGGGTGTCGGAAACACGGCGCCCAGCGGATTCTCGTTGTAGAGCGAGACATTGCCGCCAGTGACCGGCGTTCCAAGGGCACGGCAGGCCTCGCCCATGCCGAATACGGCCTCCCGGAATTGGAAGAACACGTCGGGCTTCTTCGGATTCCCGAAGTTCAGGCAGTTCGTGATCGCCATCGGCCGACCGCCGGTGCACGCGACGTTGCGCGCGGCCTCGGCCACCGCGATGCGACCACCCATGCGCGGATCGAGGTACACGTACCGCGAGTTGCAGTCGGTCTTGAGCGCGAGCGCCTTGTTGGTGCCACGCAGCCGCACCACCGCCGCATCAGCAGCACCTGGTCCGACAACGGTGCTCGTCCGTACCTGCGAGTCGTACTGCCGATAGATCCAGCGCTTGTTTGCGATGGTCGGCGACGAGAGCAGCTGGGTCAGCGTCCAGACGGGATCTGCCTCCTCGTCACGCTCTGCGACGGCGTGCGGATCACGAGCGCGGAGCGCGACGATCACGTCCGACTCGCGCGCCTCGGGGAAGTACTGCGGACACTCGGTGACGAGCCGGCTGCCCGGGAACTCGGCCACGACGCGATCACCTTCGACGACGCGATACACCGGCTCCGCGATGACCTCGCCGATCACCTCGGCCTGCAGATCCCACTTGCGCAGGATTGCCGCCGCCTGCTCCTCGTGACCGCGTCTGGCGACTACCAGCATCCGCTCCTGGCTTTCGCTGAGGAGGATTTCATATGGCGTCATGCCCTCTTCACGCACCGGCACCTTCGTGACATCGATCACGACGCCGACATCGCCACGCTCCGCCATCTCGGCGCTGCTTGACGTCAGGCCGGCAGCGCCCATGTCCTGAATCGCGACGATGTGCCCGCTGCGGATCAGTTCCAGCGACGCTTCCAGCAGCAGCTTCTCCGTGAACGGATCGCCGACCTGCACGCGCGGACGCTTCGCTTCGTTCTCCTCGCTCAGGTCCTCCGAGGCGAAGCTCGCACCGTGAATGCCGTCGCGACCGGTGCGCGCACCGACCACCAGGATCGGGTTGCCCACGCCCTCGGCCTTCGCCGTAATCAGTTCATCCTCGCGCATCAGCCCGACGCACATGGCGTTGACCAGCGGATTGCCCTCGTATGCCGGGTCGAACATCACGTCACCGGCCACCGTCGGCACACCGATGCAGTTGCCGTAGTCGCCAATGCCCTTCACGACGCCGGCCATGAGCCAGCGGACGCGCGGCGTGTCGAGGCTGCCGAAGCGCAGCGAGTTGAGCATCGCGATGGGACGCGCACCCATCGTGAAGACGTCGCGCAGGATGCCGCCGACGCCGGTCGCCGCGCCTTGGTAGGGCTCGACGGCAGATGGATGGTTATGGCTCTCGATCTTGAACGCGACAGCCCATCCGTCGCCGACGCTGATCACGCCAGCGTTTTCACCCGGCCCCTGCAGCACGTATGGGGCTTCAGTCGGCAGCGTCTTGAGTACCGGCCGCGAATGCTTGTACGAGCAGTGCTCGCTCCACAATGCGCTGACGATGCCGAGTTCCGTGAACGTCGGTTCGCGACCCAGCAGTCCAAGCAGCTTTTCGTACTCGAATGGCGTGAGGCCGTGCTCCGCCACCAATTCGGGCGTGATGGCCGGATCGCCGGGACGCGGCTGCACTGCAGAAATCGTCGTACTCATGCACCGACCTGGGCGAGCAGTGATTCGAAGAGCGGCAGGCCGTCCGTCGATCCAAGCAGCGACTCGACTGCACGCTCCGGATGCGGCATCATGCCAAGGACATTGCGATTGACGTTCACGATGCCGGCGATGTTGCGCATCGCGCCGTTGCAGTTGGCTGCATCCGTGATGGCACCGGACCCATTGCAGTAGCGGAACACCACCTGCTCGTTCTGCTCCAGCGCATCGAGCGTCGATTCGTCGGCTGCGAAGCGCCCCTCGCCATGCGCGACGGGAATGCGCAGCACCTGGCTGGGCTCGTACCCGCCGAGGTACATCGGCGCCTTGCCCTCTGTGCGGATGTGCACCCAGTCGCAGATGAACTGCATCTCCGCGTTGCGCATCAGCGCGCCCGGCAGCAGGTGTGACTCGCACAGGATCTGGAATCCGTTGCAGATGCCGATCACCGGTGCACCACGCTCGGCATGGGCGATGACCTCCTGCATGATCGGGCTGAATCGCGCGATTGCACCGGCACGCAGCGCATCACCGTAGCTGAATCCACCCGGCAGGATCAAGACATCACATCCCTGGATGTCATGGTCGCGATGCCAGAGCGAGACCGCCGTCTGCCCGAGTTGATCCGTGACCGCATGCAGTGCATCGACGTCGCAGTTCGAACCCGGGAACGTCACGATTCCGAACTTCATCGTCAGGCCGTCACCGTCGAGGCGATCCGGTAGTCTTCCGTCACCGGGTTGGCGAGCAGCTTGTCGCACATCGCCTTGACCGACAGCTCGGCGGCGGCAGCGCTCTCCGCCTTCACGTCCAGCACGATGTAGCGGCCGATGCGCGTGTCCTCGACATCGGCAAAGCCCAGCGCATGCAGCGCGTCCGAGACGGCCTTGCCCTGCGGATCCAGCAGTCCCTTGCGCGGGACGATATGCACACTGACGCGGAAGCGGCTCATTCTCTGGGCTCTTGTAGCGAGCGGAAAGGTTCGGATGATGGTGACGATGGTATCACCGGATTGTCGTCGCGTGAGCGACGACGCTTGCGACGGCGGTTGCCGTCAACGACGGTCAGTGCATCCGACGCGGCCGTACCGCGCAGGTCGGACATCTCTTCCGTCGGCAGCGGCTCGGGCCGATCACCCAGCGACTGCAGCAGCGTGCCGAGCAGGCCGACGACGACGTATGTCAGGCCGGCTGGAAAGAAGAACTCTCGCGGCAGCAGAATCGCACCAGCGAAGCAGGTCAGCACCGTGATCGATCCGAGAATCCCGCGCCAGTCCTTGAAGCCCGTGCGCGGGAAGGCGGGATACCGCACGTTGCTGATCATGAGCAGCGAGAGCCCCACCATCAGATACTTCACCAATTCATGCCACGGCAGGTCGCCGATGATCGTCTGCTGGTACAGTTCCGTCTGCGCGAACCAGTGATAGGTGGCCAGCGTACCACCAGCGGCCGGGCTGGGAAGGCCCAGAAAATAGTGCTTCTTCGCGCCAGCCTGCGTGACATTGAATCGCGCAAGGCGCAGCACCGCGCACATGCAGAAGAAGAAGACCAGGATCCATGACCAGCGATCACGTCCCGGTTCGGTGGGGGTCAGAACGGCGAAGTAGGTGATCATCGCTGGAGCGAGTCCGAACGAGATCGCATCGACGAGCGAGTCCAGCTGCTCGCCGAACTCGGTGCCCGAATTCGTGGCGCGCGCGACGCGGCCGTCGAGCATGTCGCAGACGCCGCCGCAAACAATGAAGAGCACCGCGCGTCCAAACTCGCCGCGGCTCGCACTGATCATTGCGAAGATGCCGAAGAACAGGTTCCCCAGCGTCAGGCCGCCAGGAAACAGGACGACGGCGCGGCGCATCCCTGTGGGACGGGTGTTCCGTGCCTCTGGATTCGTCATCGGGGAACCGGTGTGGACACCGATGTCGGCGCGACATCAGGCTGGCGAGATGACACACGCGACACCGTGATGGCGGCGAGCGGTGTGACGGCGGCGGTTCGCGATGCGGCCGTCGCTCGCGAAGTGAGTGCGAACCAGGTCGCCACCAGCAATATCACGTACCCGAGCAGCCAGAGTGGCCAGCTTCGACGCCAGACCGCGGCGGCAATCACCGCGGCCGCAGCGACACTCGTCAGCGCGAGCGCCGCCATGCCTTCGCGCACGATGCTCATGTGAAGCGCGAGAGGTCGAGCGTGCTACCGGTCATGCGACGATACGCATCGAGATAGCGACGACTGGTGGCCTCGACGACGCGCTCCGGCAGGGCTGGCGGCGGTGCCTCGCCATTCCATGCACCAGCCACACGTTCCACTTGCAGATAGTCGCGCAAAGGCTGCTTGTCGAAGCTGGGCTGCGGTCCACCGGGTGTGTACGCGTCGAAAGGCCAGAAGCGCGAGGAGTCCGGTGTCAACACTTCGTCACACAGGATGATCCGATCGTGCCAGATCCCGAATTCGAATTTTGTATCGGCGATGATGATGCCACGCTCCGCAGCGAGCCTGCTGCCACGATCGTAGATGCTCCGCGTCAGCTCCTCGAGCTCGCGCGCATGCTCGGCACCGACCACGGCGCGCATCCGGTCGATCGTGATATTCTCGTCATGCCCCGTCACTGCCTTGGTGGCTGGAGAGAACACGGCAGGCCACAGCGCCTGGCTCTCGACGAGTCCCGCCGGCAGGGTTTCGCCAGCCAGCGTGCCGTACGCCGAATATTCCTTCCAGGCCGAGCCGCTGATGTAGCCCCGAATCACGCATTCGACAGGAAAGATCCGCGCGCGCTTCACCAGCATCGCGCGGCCCGCGATCGTGGACAGGTGCGGCGCGAGCTCCGGCACTTCCGCAATGATCTCGTGCGCATCGGCCGTGATCATGTGGTGCGGCACGTCGGATGCCAGCTGCGTCAGCCACCAGGCCGTGAGCTGCGTCAGTACGATGCCCTTGTACGGCACTGTTTCCGTCATCACGACGTCGAACGCACTCACGCGATCGGTCGCCACGAGCAGCAGGCGCTCCTCGTCGACCTCATAGACGTCGCGCACCTTGCCGCGCGCCGCATGGAACAGCGGCAGTCGCGTGCTCGGCACACCAAGCGGCGTGGGGCGCGCCTCAAACACGAACAGCACCAGCCGCCGTCTCGTCGGTCGCGATGCCGACCAGTGCCGGCTCGACTTCCTCCGCGAGGAACTCGTCCACCTGCTCGGCGCTGCGGCCGACGAAGCGCAGCGGTGCCATCACGTTGCGCAATGCGCTCAGATCCACCGGATACGCCGGATCCGCCGTCAGTCGCTCGAGCAGGTCGTTGCGAATGCCCAGGTCCTTCACCGCGCGCGCCGCGGCGATGGCATGCACGCGGATCACCTCGTGGATCTGCTGACGATCACCGCCGGCACGCACCGCGTTCACGATCAACTCTTCCGTTGCCATGAACGGCAACTCGTCGTCGACGCGGCGACGGATGCGTTCGGGATGCACCTCGAGTCCCTTCGAGATGTTCGCGACGAGGATCAGGATCGCATCGCAGGCGAGGAACGCCTCCGGAATCACCAGCCGGCGGTTGGCCGAGTCGTCGAGCGTGCGCTCGAAATACTGCACCGCGTGGGTCTGGTTCGCATTCGGCTCCAGCGACAGCACGAAGCGCGCGAGCGACGCGATGCGCTCGGACCGCATCGGATTGCGCTTGTAGGCCATCGCGGAACTGCCGATCTGCTCCTTCTCGAATGGCTCCTCGATCTCGCCGAACGCCTGCAACATGCGGATGTCGCCGCTGAACTTCGACGCACTCGACGCGATGCCGCTCACGACGCCGAGCACCTGTGCATCAAGCTTGCGGCTGTAGGTCTGTCCCGTGACCGGCAGCGGTCGCGGAAAGCCCATCGCCGCCGTGACCATCCGATCGAGCTCGCGCACCTTGCCATGATCGCCGTTGAGCAGCGTCAGGAAGCTGGCCTGCGTGCCCGTCGTGCCCTTCACGCCGCGGAACGGCAGGGTCGCAATGCGGTGCTCCAGGTCGGCCAGGTCCAGCAGAAAATCCTGCATCCACAGCGTGCATCGCTTGCCCACCGTCGTGAGCTGCGCCGACTGCAGGTGTGTGTAGCCAAGCGTGGGTTCGTTGCGCCATTCCTTCGCGAACACGCTCATTGCACGGAGCGTCGCCGCAAGCTTCGCGCGCAGCAGTTCCAGCCCGCGACGCATCAATATCAGATCGGCATTGTCCGTGACGAACGCCGATGTTGCACCGAGATGGATGAACGGCTTCGCGGCCGGCGCTGCATCGCCGAAGGCATGCACATGCGCCATCACGTCGTGACGGAAACGGCGCTCGTACCCGGCAACAGCGTCGAAATCGATGTCATCCACCGCCGCGCGCATCTGCGCGATCGCCTCGTCGGGAATGTCGACACCAAGTCGCTGCTCGCCTTCCGCCAGCGCAAGCCACAGCCGGCGCCAGAGACTGTAGCGGTTCTGCGCCCCCCACAACTCCAACATGGACGGCGAGGCGTACCGCTCGGCGAGCGGTGACGAATAGTTCGTGTGCGACGTGGCAGTCACTGGATGTAGAACTGGGTGGAATACATGGCGCCGCGTCGTTCGACCACGAGCTGGATCATGCCGCGGCCTGCGAGCTGGTCTAGCGCGCGCGCGACTTCCTCGGCGGACGACACAGGCGTCCGATTGACGCCGATGATGACATCGCCGACGGTGATGCCGAGTTGGTCCATGACGCGCTCGCTCGCAGTCACCACCAGCGCGCCCTGCGATGAGCGGATGCCACGCTCCAGGCGGATTGCCGGCGTGAGCGTGACGAGTTGCACCTCGCGCAGTACCTCGACCTTTTTTGCACCAACTTCAGGCAGGTCTGCGGGGGTCACGGTCACCGTTTCCTCGCGACCTGCGCGCTGCAGCACCATCGGGGCGGCTTCGCCGACGCGCAGGTCGAGCATCTCGCCTTCCCAGTCGAACATGTTGCGCAAGGCGCGACCGCGGCTGCGCAGAATCTGGTCGCCGGGACGAATACCGGCACGCGCGGCGGGAGAGCCGGGCACCACGCTGCGCACCACGACGCCGGATCGCAACACCTCGCGCGGTGTGCTACCGACGGGTTGCGCGATGCGGATGCCGATCCATGGGTGGCGCACTGCGCCATGCTTCAGCAGGTCGTCCGCCACACGCATCGCGCG